>DASQPR010000488.1:0-4967 GCA_035643815.1 Micromonosporaceae bacterium
CACCGAACTCAGCGGTATCGCGCCGAGCCGCACCAGCGCCGGCATCGCCGATCCGACCAGGTCGGCCGGCACATCGAGCCGGAACCGGTGCACCGGTTCGCAGACGACCGTCCCCGCCCCGACCAGGGCGGCCATCAACACCAGCGGGGTCAGGTTGCGAAAGTCGCCGGCGGTGCTCGACATGCTGGCATCGAACGTGCCGTGTGCATGACTCTGCCGCGCCCAGTAGCCGGAGCGGATCAGCGTGACCGCGCAGTCGACCACCGGCCACCCGCGTAGTCCCTGCCCGAGCGTTTCGCGCACGGCCTGCTCGATCGCGTTGATGAACGCGAGCGGCAACGACCCGAGTTCGACGCCGAGCCGGAAGTCGACCCCGCTGCCGACAGGTTGCGGCTCGACCCGCAGGCCGACGGTGGCCAGGAACGGATTTGGCTCGGTCGCGATTGTCTCGACCGCCGTACCGACGCCGACCGGGCGTTCGATGCAGATCGTCGTGGTTTCGCGGAATGTTGCGTCCACGCCGAAGTCATCGGCGAGCGTGGCCTGGATGACCTCCTTCTGGACCTCGCCGTAAAGCGATACGAAGACCTCGTGCCGGCGGTCGTCCTGGCGGAGGTTGATCAGCGGATCCTGTTCGGCGAGTTGACTCAGTGCTACGTGCAGCGCCGCTCGGTCACCCGGGTCCCGGGCGGCGACGACCGTCTCCAAGGTTGGCGGTGAGAAGTGTTGATAAGGCGCCGGTGGTCGTGGTGCCCCGATCCAGTCGCCGACACGTACGTCGCCGAGACCCCAGACCTTGCCGATCTGCCCGGCAACTAGTGACGCCCCGGCCAGCGCCGAGCCGTGCTCGAAAACGCCGATCGCGGTGATCTTCTCGGTGCTCGACGGCACCCGATCACGAACCTGGATCGTGCCGGAGAACATCCGGACGTACGCGATCTTCTCTCCGGCCGGCCCGCGTTCCACCTTGAAGACCAGGCCGGACGCCGGATCTGCGCCGCCGTTTCCGGATGCAGCCCCATTGTCAGCGCCGTCGCTGGCCGCCAACAGTTCGGTCAGACCGTCGACCAGTTCGTCAATACCGGCACCGGTGATGGCCGATCCAAAGAACACCGGATGCACGCGAGCGTTCTTTGTCTGCGCTGCGAGTTCGGCCCGCAACCGTTCGAACGACATCGTCGACTCGTCATCGACGTACGCCCGCAGAAACGCCTCGTCGTCAGCAAGGCGATCGATCAGCGCGGCCCGGAACGACGGGTCGTCCGACCCGTACGGCACGAACCGTGCCCCACGTTCGCCCGCGTCGCCGACGCGTCCCATCGGGACGAACCGACCGGCCAGCTTCTCGGCCATAGCCGGCACCAGGCGCTCGCCGGCGGCCCCGCGACGGTCGATCTTGTTCACGAAGATGAGCGTCGGAAGGTGCAGTCGCCGCAGCGCCCGCATCAACACGCGGGTCTGCGGCTGCACGCCCTCGACGGCGGAGATCACCAGGACGGCGCCGTCGAGCACGCTCAACACACGCTCCACCTCGGCGATGAAGTCCGGATGGCCAGGGGTATCGATCAGATTGACCGTGACGCCATCGATCGCGAACGATACGACCGCGGACTTGATGGTGATGCCGCGTCGGCGTTCCAGAGCCATGGTGTCGGTTTGTGTGTTGCCGTCGTCGACGTTGCCGATCTCGTCGATGACTCCGGCCGAGTAGAGCAGCCGCTCGGTCAGGCTCGTCTTACCGGCGTCGACGTGAGCCAGGATCCCCAAGTTCAAGGTTCGCACGAAGTGTCATGTCCTTTGCGTAGGCGGTGTTTACCGGCAGCTGGGACGTGACCGTTCGACGCATCTCGCTTCTCCGTGATCTCTGGGGTGGATGTCGTTGGCCGCACTACAACACGGCGTCGGCTGGCGGGCAACCGAATTTGCCGCCAGCCTGGACTTTCCGTCATGGCGAGGGATCGTGGCGTCTCGAGAAAAGATCGGCGGCCGAGCAACCTCGGCGTACGGCGCTTCCGTTTATGGGGCGAGGGTTGGACGGAGGGCGGCGTGGATGGATGACACCAGTTTCCGTGAGTTCATCGGCTCGCGGCTGGATGGGCTACGCCGCACCGCGTATCTCATGTGCGGCGACTGGCATCTGGCCGATGACGTCGTGTCCGACGCGGTGGTGAAGATCTTCCGACACTGGCGACGCATTTCGCGGATGGAAAACCTCGACGCGTACGTGCGGCGGGCGGTCGTCAACGCGTGGCTCGACGACCGTCGCCGACCGTGGCGACGCGAGCGGTCGGTGCCCGAGTTGCCGCTGGTCGCTCAACCGGCCGGCGATCGATCGGTCAACGACCGGCTCGCCATCCTCAAACACCTCGAAGCACTGCCGGCCAGGAGGCGGGCCGTGATCGTGTTGCGCTTCTACTGCGATCTGTCGGTCGACGAGACCGCCGCGGTGCTGGAGTGCAGCCCGGGCACGGTGAAAAGCCAAACGGCCAAGGCGTTGGAGACATTGCGTACGTCGATGCTCGACGTACCCGATCTCGTATGAGGGATGAACCATGGGACTGACCGAAGACCTGCACTCCGCCGTCGCCGAACCGCCGGCACCGGAGTTCGACATCGACCAATTGATGCAGCGCGGCCGTCGGCGCCGGACGACCTCCCGTACCGTCGTCGGGCTGGCGGCGTGTGCGGCCGTCGCCCTAACTATCGGCGGCATCTACGCGGCGACCGCGACCCGGCCGACGGGACGGCCATTGCCCGCCGCCGCCCCGAGGTTGGTTGCACCGGCACCGCGCACGGTCGCGCCGACTCCGCCGACGACGGAGGAACGGTTGAACGCGGCGCTCGCCTCGCTGCCGAAGAGTCTGCATGCGCCGGCCGACGGGACCGTGCAGTTCACGCGCTCGGCCGACGGCATACCCGGTGCACCGGACTACTTCCACGTGTCGTGGACGTACCACGGCGTCGAGTACTTCATCGACATCTTCGATGCGCCGATTCCGAAGGGCAACGCGTGCGCCCCCGCCAACCGCGGCCAACTCGGCTGCGAGCACACGATCAATGCACACGGGACTACGTACGTGACATCGGATGCGACCGCACACAAGAAGGCGTCGGTCATCTCGGTGGACAGCTTCCGCCCCGATCACACACACATCATGATCAACGAGAATGCCCGCAACCACCACATCCTGCCCGCGAGCGACAAGGCTGTACTGATCGCGGCGTCACACCTCGCGGCGCTTAGCCTGCACCCATAGGTCGGAGCGGTCCATGACGCCGGGTGGGTAGCCGCTGCCCGGCGTCACGACCCGGTGTTTATCGCGGGACCTCCACCGGCTCCGCCGCCGGCCGTACCCGAGATTCATTGAAGTTCGACGGGCCCGATTGCACCGGCAGGGGCGGTGCGAGATCCGCCGACCAGCGTTGCTCGATGTTGCCGAATCGCCAGATCGCGATCGCGACGATCCACGAGACGAAGAACAATCCGACGATTCCGTACCCGGCATAGTCCAACGGGATGTTTCCAACGGCCGCGATCGGCCCACTCGTGATGTGGGCCTGGTCGGCGAGGACACCGACAAGCTCGATCGTGCCGATGATCAGCGCGACCGCCACCGAGATCGCCGTGATCGTGATGTTGTAGAAGACCTTGCGGACCGGCTTGGCGAACGCCCAGCCGTACGCCGCGTTCATGAACACGCCATCGACGGTGTCCATCAGGCACATGGCCCCGGCGAACAGGATCGGCAGGATCAGGATCGAATACCACGGCAGGTTGAACGCCGCCGCGCCACCAGCGAGGACGAGCAGACCGACCTCGGTCGCGGTGTCGAAACCGAGGCCGAACAGCACGCCAATCGGGTAGATGTGCCACGGCTTGCGCACCGACTTCGTGAGGCCGCCGAGGAAGCGGTTCATGAAGCCGCGCTTGTTGAGCTGCTCTTCGAGCGCCTTCTCGTCATAGATGCCGCGCCGCATCTCGCGGAATACCTTGATGATCCCGAGCAGTACGACGAAGTTCAGGATGCCGAGGATCCAGAGGAACACACCCGACACCGAGGCACCGACGATGCCAGTGACCGAGTGCAGGCCGGACTTGCCGTTTTCCACCTGGCCGGCCAGCGCCTTCACGCCGATCGAGAGCAGGAACGTCAGAAGGAACACGATCGTGGAATGTCCGAGCGAGAACCAGAACCCGAGCGACAGTGGCTTGCGCGGATGGGTGCTCGATGTGTTGTCGGCCAACAGCTTTCGGGTGGCGTTGTCGATCGCGGCGATGTGGTCGGCGTCGAATGCGTGCCGTAGACCGAACGTGTAGGCGAGCACGCCAACGCCGACGGTGAAGACCGGATGGTCGCCGCCGAGATGCAGATGCTTCGGCACGACCACTCCGAACAGCACGCCGAATCCGATGACGTGCAGCAGGATGATGAAGCCGAACATGCCGCCAAGTGATCGCCGATCGCGTGCGGTCAGACTTTGCCGGAATTGGGTGAGCCGGGATCCGGCCAGCGCGGTGGTCGTGTCGGTCACGTCTGTCCTCTTCCTTGTGAAAAGAGTTCTCAGGCAACCGCAAGTTACACCGGGCGGCCGCTCTATCGCAACTAGGTTGCAACAACGACCTAGTGGTTAGAGGATCGGGCCTTCGTCGACGAAACCCAGACGTCGGTTCATGGCGATCGCAGCGTCATTGCGAGGGTGGTGAAACGTGGTCAGCCACCGGTAGCCCGATGACCGTACGAAGCGGATCGCCTGCAGCTTCAACGCGAGCGACAGGCCCTGACCGCGGTACGGCCGCAGCACGCCGGTCATCTCGCTGAAGGCCCACCCGTCGGCCGGGTGCAGCGACGTCGCGGACATGCCGACCCAGGCACCGCCGCAGATCGCGAGCACGATCCCGGCCGGATCGAACGTCGGGACCTCAATGCGTTGTGCGACGTACTCCTCATATGTGTAGAAGTCACCCC
>DASQPR010000489.1:0-9718 GCA_035643815.1 Micromonosporaceae bacterium
CAGCGGCAATGCGAGCAGCGTGACCTGGCTGCCGACCTGGCTCACGGTGTCCGCCAGGAACAGTTGGCGGAAGTCGAAGTCGGCGAGCACGCCGAGCCGCGTACGCATGGACATTGGCACAGGGTGCGTGAGTGATTGGGAAATGTCAACCACTGATTTCCTGCGGCGCGACCAGCACGTAAGCTGTGGACACCATGCCATCTCACAGCACAGCGCCACAAGGCGGCCACGAGCCGGCCGATCCCGCCGTGGACGGCGTCACTGCGCTCGACGCCATGGGCGCCATCGGCCCGGACGCGCTGGATCAGGGTGCCTCAGACTACGCCGCGGCGGCCGCGCTCGGCCGGGCCGCGCCACGGCGCCCCGCGACCGAGGCTGAGGCCCGCGCGCTCGCGTCGGCGATCCGCCTGCGGATCATGCGGCTGTGCCTCGACCGACCGCTCACAAACAAGGAGATCGCGGAACGGCTCGGCGCGAATCCGGCCACCACACTGCACCACGTTCGCACGCTCGTCGCCACCGGTTTTCTCGCGGCGCAAAAGGAACGTCGCGGCACACGGGGTGCTCGTGAGGTGCCGTACCTTGCGACCGGCAAATCCTGGACGCTAAGCGTGCACGATCACCGGATCGACGGAAGTGGTCGGGCGATGCTCGACGCATTCCTCGACGAGATCGCGCACATCGACATGGACGCGGCGCAGGAAGCAGACGATCCGAACGATCCGAGTGGATTCAGCCGACTCGGCCTTCGGTTGCCACCGAAGGATCTCATGGAGCTCGGCGACCGGATGGCGGCGTTGCTGAACGAGTACGCGATCAAGCCGGCCGACATGACCGACGGCATTCCGTACTCGATCTTCTTGGCCTTCTACCGTGACGTCACGCGGCCCTGATCGGACACTTCCGATCCCACGGGTGTGATCGGACAAGCTGTCCGTGTTGGCGTCGGTCCGGCCCGGGATCATTGACCAGCCATCGCCGGAAGCTGCCCGAATCACACGCGCCGAATCCCCTGCGCAAATCTCCTGCTACAGGGGGCCAGACATGGTCGAGAGGACGCTCGCACAGCACCTCCGGCGCTGGGTCACTCGATGTCGAAAGAATCGACTCCGAGCGGCGATACGTCCTCCCGCAACGAGCATCCTGCGCGGTCCCACGCGGGCCGTCAAGCCCTGTGCGCGCCGTGACCGCCAACTCTTAGCAAGTTCCCAGTTACTCCCTGCACACAGTGATGTAGCCGAGAGTTGTCGAACCGCCGGCCCGACCGTCCCATCTGCACACCAAGCCGATTCGACGCGACGCGGTTCGATGTGGACGATGACCGACGGTAGTCAGCGTCGGCGCGAAAAACTGGCAACATCATGTCGAGCCGGCACTCAGCGACGACCTGGCGGCTCGTCCTGGCCGGCGGTCATGAGACGAGGCCAGCTTCGCGCGCGCCCTTCAGCGACGGGGGCACGCGATGCGTCGGTACGGCCTGCTCCGCGACCGCGTCGAGCGTCTTAAGACCCTCTCCGGTGTTGAAGACGACCGTCTCGAGCGTCGGGTCGAGTTTGCCGCTGGCCACGAGCTTGCCGAGCACGGCAATCGTGACGCCGCCCGCCGTCTCGGCGAAGATGCCGGTCGTCGCGGCCAGCAGCGCGATCGCGGCCCGGATCTCGTCGTCGTTCGCGTCGTCCATCCAGCCGCCGGTGCGGGTGACTGTCTCGATGGCGAAGATGCCGGACGCCGGATCGCCAATGTTCAGCGACTTCGCGATGCCGGTCGGCTTCACGGGCGTGATCTCGGCGCTGCCCGTACGCAGTGCCGTGGCGATCGGGTTGCAACCGACCGACTGGGCGCCGAAGACCCGCCAGCCGCCCTCCGGCGCCGTGGCGAGGCCGATCGAAACGAGTTCGGTGAACGCTTTGTCCACCTTGGTCAGCAGCTCGCCCGAGGCCATCGGGATGACGACCTGGGCCGGGATCCGCCAACCGAGTTGCTCGGCGACCTCATACCCGAGCGTCTTGGAGCCCTCGGCGTAGAACGGACGGAGATTCACGTTCACGAACGCGGTCTTCTCGAATTCGTCGGTCTCGGTCAGCTGTGCGCACAACCGGTTGACGTCGTCGTACGAGCCGTCGACGGCAACGACGTCGCCGCCGTACACAGCGGTCGTGATGACCTTGCCCCGCTCCAGGTCGGATGGGATGAACACCACGGTCGGGACGCCGGCCCGGGCACCATGGGCGGCGACCGAGTTGGCGAGGTTGCCGGTCGACGCACACGCGAAGCGGGTGAATCCGAGCTGTGAGGCGGCGGTCAACGCGATCGACACCACGCGGTCCTTGAACGCGTGCGTTGGATTGGCCGAGTCGTCCTTCACCCAGAGCGGCGCCTTTATGCCGACCGCGTCGGCGAGCGCGCTCGCACGGACCAACGGCGTCATGCCGGGATTGACGGTGACCCGCGTCGCCGGGTCCTGGCCGGTCGGCAGGAGTGCCGCGTACCGCCAGATGTTGTCCGGGCCGGCCTCGATCTGCTCACGCGTGACCCGGGCGATCGCGGCCTCGTCGTAGTCGACCTCCAACGGGCCGAAGCACTCGTAACACGCGTGTTGGGCGGCGAGGGGATAGCGCGCCCTACAGGATCGACAGACCAGGCCCCGAGCGGGACTTCCGGTGAGGGCGGCGTCGATGGTCTGCGTCATGAACATGGTCCTCTCATCTTCCCGGGCGCAGCGTGCGGAACCGGACGGAATTGGCACCTGCCGCCGATGCGGTGGTTGCCGGGGCGTCTTCGGGCCGTATCCCTCAGCCCCTCTGGATGAGGTATGCAGTTGTGCTGCCAGCCTAGCCGGGCCGGCACCCACGGCTGGCCGGGGTCCCGCCAGATGGGCAGTCGGCCGGGCGATGGTGGCGCACGTCACGGCCGATTTGACCGCTGTCGGGCCGGCGTCCATCGATGTTCGAGTCAATCTCGGCGGCGGCAAGCTAGCGTTGGGCCCATGCATCCGGAGGCGACGGCGTGGTTCGCCCGGCGGACATCGACCTGGTCAGACTGGCCGATCGACCGCCTCCAGGTCGCCAAGGGCTCAACGACGGTGAGCGTCGTCCTGCCGGCGCTCGATGAGGAGCCGACCGTCGGGGAGATAGTTTCCGGTGTCATCGAGCTGCGCGACCGCACCGGGCTCGTCGACGAGGTCCTGGTCATCGATTCCGGTTCCGTGGACGACACGGCCAAGGTCGCGGCCGCGGCCGGCGCGTTCGTGCATCACCGCGACGCGATCCTGCCCGCGTACGGCACCCAGCCCGGCAAGGGCGACGTGCTGTGGAAGGCACTCGCGGTCGCGGCCGGCGACATCATCTGCTACATCGACGCGGATCTGACCGACTTCCGGGCAACGTTCGTCACCGGCCTACTCGGGCCGCTGTTAACCGATCCAACCGTCGGTCTCGTGAAAGCGTTCTATGACCGGCCGTTGCTGGACTCGTCACCGGCCGGCGGCGGCCGGGTCACCGAGCTCGCCGCGCGGCCGCTGCTCGGCACCTACTTTCCCGAGTTGGCCGGCGTCGTGCAGCCGCTCGCCGGTGAGTACGCGGCGCGGCGCGAGATCCTTGCCGCGATGCCGTACGCGCCGGGGTACGGCGTTGAGACGGGACTGCTGATCGACGTTGCCGCGGCGTACGGACTCGACGCCATCGCACAGGTCGATCTCGGCCAACGTACGCACGGCCACCAGGACACCGCGGCGCTCGGAAGGATGGCGGCCACGATCCTCGCGACCGTGCTGCGCCGCGCGACGCCGGAACGGGTGCTGTGGCCGTCGCTCACGCAATTCCGCCGCGATGCGTCGGGCCGGATCGAGCCGGTCGAGCACGAGACGGTGTGGCCGGAGCGGCCGCCGATGGACACGATCCCGGAGTATGCGGCCCGACAGCGCACCGCGTACCGGCCGGTGGCCGCACGGGCAGCCACAACGGGGCCACGGTCGTGAGCGGGGCCAACTCCAACGGGCCGAACTTCAACAGGCCCAACCCCAACGAGCCCAACCCCAACGAGCCCAACGCGAGCAGGCCCAACGCCAACGGGCCGAGCGGGTCCGGCAATACGGCACCCGCCCGCTGCGCGGAGCTCATCGCCGTACGGCACGGGGAAAGTACGGCCAACGCCGCCTTCGCGTTGGTCCCGCCCGGCGAGATCAGTGGGCCGGATGCCGACATCCCGTTGACGGCACTGGGCGAACGGCAGTCGGCCGCCCTCGGTGAGACCCTCGCCGCCTGGCCGCCGGATCGGCGCCCTGAGGTCGTTTTGTCCTCGCCGTACGTTCGCGCCCAACGTACCTATGACATCGCGGCCGAGGCCGCACGCGAGCGTGACGTGGCGCTGCCCGACGCGCTGATCGACGACCGGCTGTCCGATCGCAACATGGGGGAACTCGAGCTGTTGCCGTGGTCGGCGATTGCCGCTTCACACCCCGTCGAGCCGGATCGTTTGGACAGCGAGGGTGTCTACTACTACCGGCCGCCGGCCGGCGAATCGCTCTCCGATGTCGCCGACCGGACGCTGTCGCTACTCGGTGACGTGAACCGTCGGTACGTAGGCGAGCGCGTTCTGATCGTGGCGCACGACGCGATCGTGGCCGTGTTGCACTACCTCATCGACCGGCCGAGTCTCGTCGACTTCGCGGCACACCTCGGCGAGAACCCGGCCGCGAACGCCTCCATCACCCGGTGGGTCGACACCGACGGCAAGCTGCGGATGACCGAGTACAACGTCGTCGATCACGTACCGGTCGCCTGATCCGGCGCGGCGCGGCGTTATCGACGCGCTAGCTCACCACGTCCTTGCGCAGGAAGCGCCACCACGCAAAGCCGAAGAAAATCGTGGCATAGACCAACGCCGCGATTGCGCCCTTGATCATCTCGTTGTACTGCACCGGCGTCGAGAGCAACCCGAGCCACGCGTCCGAGTAGTGCGTCGGCAGGTAGTTGCGGAGCGAGCCGAGTGCGGTGATCTGGTCCAGGATGCTCGACAGGATCTGCAGTAGGACCGCGCCACCGACCGCGCCGAGCGGAGCGTCGGTTGACACCGACAGCAGGAACGCGAGCCCGGCGACGATGAGCAGCGTGACCGCGAGGTACGCGACGATGCCCAGCAGCCGCCACAGCGCCGGTCCGGCCGCGATGTCGTCGGCGACATTCGAGCGTAACGGATGCCAGCCGTAGCGCGCTGTCCCGGCGGCCAGCGCCGTCGCGGTCAATAAGATCAACGAAATTCCGCTGTACGTCAACGCCACCAACAGTTTGCTGCCGAGCAGACGGGCTCGCGGCACCGGGATGGCCAGCAGGTAACGCAGACTCCCCCACGACGCCTCGCTCGCGATGGTGTCGCCGTGGAACAGCGCGACCACGACCACGAGCAGGAACGACGCGGACACGAGCAGCGTGAACAGGGCGAAGTTGAGTCCGCCGCTGGTCGCGATGTCGGCGAGCGCCGCGAACTGGCCGCGGTCACCACCACCGTTGCCGGAGTTGCCGCCGAACTCGAACGCGACCAGGATGATCAGCGGCAGTACGAACATGAACCCGAGCGTCAATTGCGTACGACGCCGGGACAGCTGCCGCCGCATCTCCGTGGCGTACGTGAGCGTGGCCGTCGAGCGGTAGCCTTCGGCGCCGCCGCGTGCCTCGACTCGTGTCCCGCCGGAGCTATCGATCGTCTGGGTCATCGTTCCCCGCTCGCCTTCGTGTCGCCGCCGACGAGCGCGAGGAACGCGTCCTCGAGCCGCCGCCGCGGTGCGATGCGATCGACACCGATCCCGGCCTGTACGAGCGCCGCGACCACGTCCGAGCGCGGCGTCCCGTCCATGTTCACTACCAGGCCGTCACCGTCGGCCTCGACGGTCTGCACGCCGGCGAAGCCGGCGAGGACGCGCTCGGCCGCGCCGACGTCGGACACGTCGAGCTGCACGGTCGGCGAGTCGCCCACGATGTCGTCGACTGGGCCGTCGGCCACCTTCTCGCCCTTGTGCATGACCGCCACGTGCGTACACGTCTGCTCGACCTCGGCCAGCAAGTGACTGGACACCAGCACGGCGCGGCCGTCGGTCGCATAACGCCGCAGCACGCGACGCATCTCGGCAATCTGCGGCGGGTCCAGCCCGTCGGTGGGCTCGTCGAGCACCAGCAGTTCGGGCAGTCCGAGCATCGCCTGGGCGATCGCCAGCCGCTGGCGCATCCCGTGGCTGTACGTCTTGACCCGCCGGTCGATCGCGGAACCGAGCCCCGCGATGTCCAACGCCTCGTCCATGTGCGCATCGGCGGCCGGGCGCCCGGTCGAACGCCAGTAGAGGCTGAGGTTCTCCCGCCCGGACAGATGCGGCATGAAGCCCGGCCCTTCGACCAACGCACCGAGCCTCGACAACACCGGCGATCCGGGTATGAGCCGATGGCCGAACACGTAGATCTCGCCCTGCGTCGGTTGCGTGAGCCCCATGAGCACCCGGAGTGTCGTGGTCTTGCCGGCTCCGTTCGGCCCGAGCAGTCCGAGCACCTGACCTGGCCGTACTTCCAGGTCGAGCTTTGCTACAGCGACGAACGAGCCGTACTCCTTGCGCAGTCCCCGTACGACCAGCGGGACGTTGGCGTAGTCGGCGCGGACGGCGAGCACCCGACGCCGACCGCGGCGCCGAGCCAGCATCACGATCCCGGCCGTGCCGAGCGCGATGACCGCGACGAGAATGCCGAGCGCCAACCACCACGAGCGATCCGATCCGGCCTGCTCGACGCCGTGCACCGAGGGCAACGCGATCCCGGTGCCGCTCGCCGCTCCGCCGAGGGCCACCGTATAGACGGTCGGGGCGGCCGGCGTCGCGTACGACTGGTCCGACGTCGCGACCGTCAGCCGCAGCGCATGGCCGGCCTCGAACCGGTGGACGATCGCCGGCAACGTCACGGTCACCGGTTGGGCGGCGTCGATGCGAGCGGGCAGACCGGTGAGCTTGACCGGCGCTACCAGCCCGTCCGGCAGGGAAACGCTTCCGGCCGGGTCGACGTCGTAGAGCTTCACGAAGACGACGGCGGTGCCGGTCGGCGACGCGATCTTGATCGAGACCCGAGGCGAGCCGACGACGTCAACCGGTTGCCGCAGTGGTGCCGAGTAGAAATCCGCGTGCTGGCCGGGTACGTCCGTCGTGACGCCACGCACGAACGATGCGACCCCAGCGCCGCCCGCACCGGGCAACGAGCTGATCGCCGCGGGCGTGCCGTTGGGCGGGTTCGCGGCCGGTTGCGGTGGACCGGCCATCGCGATCTGCGTCGTCGACTGACCGCTCAGACCCGGATACCTCGGTACGTCGAAGGCCGTTGCGACGACTCCGTTGGTGCTCGCGTCCAGCCCGGCGATCCGCGAGTAGCTGAACGCGTCCGACGGCGTCGGGCCGGTGCCTTTGAGGTAGTGGTCGAGCCACTGATCGGTGAGGCTGCTCAGCCGATCCTGGTCCGACTGCGGCCCGGAGCCGCCATCGTGGCCGCCGGTGAACCAGGCCACCCGTACGGTCGTGCCGTTCGAGGCAATCCCGCGCGCGTTGGCATCCGCCTCCGACAATGGGAACAAGCTGTCCGCCTCGCCCTGGATCAGCAGCGTTGGCGCCTTGATCCGGTCGAGCACCCCGGCCGGGCTGGATCGTTCGAGCAGCGCGATATCGGCCGGCGTGGCCGCACCCGTCGACGCGATCGACAGATAGGCCCGGCAGACATCGGCGGCAAACCGACCGCAGGCCGGGTCATTGGCGGGCACGGTTGCGCCCGGCAGTCCTGAACCCGCGCTGGCCGAGCCGGGGCTGTCGGTGGAACCGGCGCCGGCCGACCCGGCGACGCTGGTGCCGCTTCCGACGTCGGACGGTGTGCTGGTCGCGCCGCTGCTTCCGAAGAACAGGCCGGCCCAGGCCTTCTTGAACACGCCATCGCTGGGCGCGCCGCCGTCGGCCGACGGCAGGAACGCCGTCGCAAGATTGTTCCACGTGATCATGGGGACGATCGCATCGACCCGCTTGTCGTACGCCGCGAGGAGAAGCGAAAACCCGCCGCCGTACGAGCCGCCGACGGCCGCCACCCGTGGGTCACCGGAACCGGTCTTCTCGACTTCCGGCCGCGTCGCGAGCCAGTTGATCAGCTGGGAGCCGTCCTTGATCTCCCAGTCGGGACTGTCCAAGTGGATCTGCCCGCCGCTGGCGCCGAAGCCCTCCGCCGTCCACGTCAGGACCGCGTAGCCCCGGCTCGCCAGGTCCTTGGCCTGCGCGGTCACCGAGTTCTTCGTACCCCCGAAACCGTGCGCCAGCAGAACGGCGGGCACCGGATGCGCGGCGCTGGCCGACCGCGGCTCGTAGTAGGTCGTGTCGAGATTGACCGCCGTCGTGCCGTTCGGGCCGGTGTGCACGGTGAGCATCCGCGCCTGCGTGGTGTACGCCGCCGCTGAAGGCAGCGCGGCCCAGACGAGCGCCGCGAGCACGACTGCCGCCACGATCGACCAGGTGACCACGCGACGGCGGGTCCACCGGATGTGGGGCAGCGCACGCCGAAGGCGCTGCGACAGGCTTGACGGCATGGGGATCACGGTACGTCGTGACCTGTGCCGGCTGCGTACGACCGCAGTGGTAGGCGGGCTGAGCGCAACTACGCCCGCCGTCCGACGCTTCGCGCCACCGTGCGAGCTTCCGCAGGATCGGCCGGCGGCTGACGGATAGGCTGGCCGGCGTGACCGCTCCGACCCTGACGCTCACGGCCACGCTCCGGGCGGCCGGTGTCGATGCCCGACGCGGCATCGTACGGCTGCACCCTGAGGTGCTGACGGCGCTCGGACTGCGGCCCGGCGACGCCGTGACGATGACCGGCGAGCGCACGACGGCCGGCATCGTCGCGCTGGCCACCGGCGGGTCGAGCCGGGCCCTGCTCTACGCCGACGATCTCGTGCTCGGCAACCTCGGCTGCCGTGACGGCGGGCAAGTGACGATCGCCAAGTCCGATCCGGTGGCCGCCACGCGGGTGGTTGTCGCCGGACCCGTACACATTCAGGCGGCCGTGACGCCGGACATGCTCCGGCTCGCAATGCTGGGCAAGGTGGTGAGCATCGGCGACGACGTGTCGCTGCTGCCGCAGGACGTCCTGCCGGCGGCGTCGGTCGGCCCGCTGCTCGAAGCGGCGCGGGCCTCGCTGCGTAACACGGTCGGCTACGCCTGGACATCGGCCCTGCTCACGGTCGTGGCCTGCGACCCACCCCAGGCCGGGTTCGTGACCATGGACACCGTCGTGGGCTGGGCCAGCGGTCAAGCCACGCATTCGAGCGCCACCCCATTGGGGGTACGGCCATCCGCCGGTCTCAACGGGTTCACGACGGCACGTGCGGGTTCTTCGGTGGCAACGGGGAGTCCGGCGCGGCCGGAGTCGCCGACGGCGGTCGACGTTGCCGGCGCTGGTCGTTCGACGGCGGGTGCCGCGCCGGATGTCCAAGAGGCACCGAGCCTCGACGACCTGCCCGGGCTGCGTGCGCAGGCGAACCAACTCATCGAACTGTTGGATCTGGGCTTTCACCACAGCGAGGTGCTCGGCCGCCTCGGCACGACGATCACCCTCGGCGCGCTGGTGACGGGACCGTCCGGCTCCGGCAAGTCCGCGATGGTACGGGCGGTCGCCGGTGCGGTCGGCGCCCGCATCTACACACTGTGGGCGCCGGAGATCGC
>DASQPR010000490.1:0-8215 GCA_035643815.1 Micromonosporaceae bacterium
GGACGCGGCCAGCGCTGGTTCGGGTTCGGTCGCGTCGGCGAGTTCCGAGGCGTCGGCCACGGACGGGCCGACGTCGTGACGTACGGCCCAGAGCGCGGCATCGGTGCGCGAGGCCGTGCCGGTCTTCCGCAGCAGGTTCGACACGTGGACGGTGACGGTCCGCACCGAGATCCCGAGCGACCGGGCGATCTGCTTGTTGGCCATGCCTGCCGCCAGGCAGCCGATCACGTCGCGCTCGCGCGCGGTGAGCTGCGTCGGCGGCGGCGGCAGGTCGACGGAGTCGGGCCGACCACCGTCCGCGGCCACGAGCGCGGCCGGGTCGCGGCCGCCGAGGTCGGCCAGCAGTTCGGTCAGCTGGTACGGGTTTCCGCCACTGCGCCGCAGTGCGGCGTCGACGACCGCGTCCGTGACAAGTTCGGTCGGATAGACCTGAGTCAGTGCGTCGGCGACCTCGGGTCGGCCCAGCGGCCGCAGGTGCACCCGGACCGCTCCGGCGCCGCCGGTCAGCTTCGCGAGCGTACGGGCAATCAACCGGCCCACCTCGTCCGCCTCCGGAGGTCGACTCGTGACCAGAAGTAGCGCGGGCAGGTCGGGCGTCGCGGCGAGCGCAGCGAGCAGGTTGAGGCTGGCTGGATCGAGGGCGTGCAAATCCTCCGCCACGAGCACGGCCGGCCCATCGCCAACGAGCGCCCGGACAACTCGAACGGCGATGCGGAGCAACGCATCCGGCGCGTACCGTTCCCGCGGCACGTCCGGATCTTGCGCCAGCCAGGCCAGCGCATCGGCCGGCGCCCGCAACGCGGTCGTCGGTGGCAGGCCGGTGCGGTCGAGTACGGCGGCCAGCCAGTCGTAGGGTGCCGGCGAGTGCAAACGGGCCGTTCCCGTGAGGATCGTCGACGGAGCCGGGTCGAACGCGTCGAGCGCGGCCGCGACGAGGCGGCTCTTGCCGATGCCGGCCGTTCCGGTGATCACTGCCGTCCGTCCGCGCGATGCATCGCCTGCACACCAGGCGGTCGCGAGCTCACTCACATCATCCGAGTGGCCGACCATCGACAGGGACGTCACGGCGTCCAGGATACGTACAACTGCGTAGAGACTTTTGACCTGCGACCGTGCATGATCGACCAATGAGTTTCGCGCTGCACTCGGCGGTGGTCACTGATCCCGGACTAATCCGGTCAAACAACGAGGACTCCGCATTCGCGGGCGCCCGACTCATCGTCGTCGCCGATGGCATCGGTGGCTTGCCGGCCGGTGAGCTCGCGAGCGAAATCGTCATCCGGGGCCTGCGCGATCTCGACGCCACGCTGGCCGACGGCGACCCGGAGCGGATGCTGCGCAAGGCCGTGACCGCCGCGAACGACGAGATCCAGATGGTGGCCGACGAAGATCCCGACCGCTACGGGATGGGCACTACGTGCACGGCCATGCTTCTGATCGATGATCAGCTCTACCTGGCACACGTCGGTGACTCGCGCGGCTACTTGTTGCACGACAATGCCTTCACCCAGGTCACCGTCGACGACACGTACGTTCAAATGCTTGTCGACGCGGGCGAGATAGATCGGGTCGAGGCCCGCCATCATCCACAACGTTCGCTGGTCATGCAGGCCCTGCAGGGCGGGAGCTACGAGCTGCATACGCAGGTCTGGTCGCCGACGGTCGGTGACCGGCTGTTGATTTGCAGCGACGGCCTGAGCGACGTGATCACCGATGAGACGATCGCCGCGGTGCTCGGTATGCATCCCGATGTCGAGGAATGCGCGCAAACACTGGTGAAGCTCACGCTCGCCTCCGGTGCTCCGGACAACGTCACGGTGATCGTCGCGGACGTCGTCTCCGCCTGAGTCGCCGTCACGCTGAGCCGCCGGCTACGTCCGTCGCGCTTCAAGATTCGTGATCTTGCAAGGTTACGGACCTAATCCAACCAAGATCAGGTCACTGAGGTTTCAAGGTCACGGATCATGCAGTCGGTCCGCCGGCCGCCGACCAGTCATGCCTGCGGTCGGCTGGCCGCTCAACGACCACCGGACACTCAGGCCCGCAATCCACTGGCGGTCCGCCGGCCAGCGAGTCGAGCCAGCCGCCCGCCGGTGGCGATGCGCCGGGCACAAGTAACGCCCAGGCGAGTGGCCTGGGCGCTACTTGGGGTCGGACCTCGGTCGCCTAAATGCGATTCAGCCAAGGCCGGGGCGGCTCAGCGGTTGCCGATCGACACGAACGGGCGCTCAGCCGCACCCGTGTAGACCTGACGCGGCCGGCCGATCTTGGTCTCGGGATCGTTGATCATCTCGCGCCACTGGGCGATCCAGCCGGGCAACCGGCCAATCGCGAAGAGCGCGGTGAACATCTTCGTCGGGAAGCCCATCGCCTTGTAGATCAGGCCGGTATAGAAATCGACGTTCGGGTAGAGCTTGCGCGAGACGAAGTAATCGTCGGCGAGCGCGATCTCTTCGAGTTCCATGGCGAGATCGAGCAGCGGATCCGGCTTGTGCATCCGCTCGAGCACCTCGGTGACCGACTTCTTCACGATCGCCGCGCGCGGGTCGTAGTTCTTGTACACCCGGTGGCCGAAGCCCATCAAGCGCACGCCCTTCTCCCGGGCCTTCACGCGCTCGACGAACTTCTTAACGTCGCCGCCGTCGGCCTGGATGCCGGCCAGCATCTGGAGCACCTGCTCGTTCGCGCCGCCGTGCAACGGACCCGAGAGCGCATCGACGCCGGCCGAGACCGAAGCGAAGAGGCTCGCCTGGGCCGACCCGACCAGCCGTACGGCCGACGTGGAGCAGTTCTGCTCGTGGTCGGCGTGCAGGATGAACAACTGGTCGAGCGCCCGAGCCATCACCGGGTCGACGTCATAGCCGGTCGCCGGCACGCCGAACGTCATGCGCAGGAAGTTGTCCACGTACGGATATGAGTTGTCCGGGTAGAGCATCGGCTGACCGATCGACTTCTTGTACGCGTACGACGCGATCGTCGGAAGCTTGGCCAGCAACCGTACGGTCGAGATCTCCACCTGCTCGTTGTCGAACGGGTTGAGGCTGTCTTGATAGAACGTGCCCAACGCGCTGACGGCCGCGGAGAGCACCGACATCGGGTGCGCGTCACGCGGGAAGAACTCGAAGAACCGCCGCATGTCCTCGTGGAGGAGTGTGTGGATGCGGATCCGGTCGGTGAACTCATCGAGTTGATCGCTCGTCGGAAGCTCGCCGTACATGAGCAGATAACAGACTTCGATGAAGCTCGAGTTCTCGGCCAGCTGGTTGATCGGGTAGCCGCGATATCGCAAGATCCCGGCATCGCCGTCGATGTAGGTGATCTCGGACTTCACGTTCGCGGTGTTGACGAACCCCGGATCGTAGGTGACATAGCCGGTGCCCGAAAGCAGCTTTCCGATGTCCAGACCGGATGCGCCCTCCACCGCTGGCACATTGGATAGCGTTACGTTTCCACCAGGGGTTTCCAGGCTCACATCCGCCACGACAATCCCTCGCTCGTCATTGAGAAGAACACTTGACCACGGTCTATTCACCGTATGCCCTCGCGGTGAACACCGGCACGCCGGTCCGTGAGGCGAGAATCACGTCACGTCCTGATTTCCGTTGTGCACCTTTCGTCATCGCCGGAGACGGTCAGCGGACGGCAAAACGTCCGTACACGTCCTATGGTGCCTCCATGCGCACGATGCGGCTGCCCCGCACGGCCGGTCCGGCCGTCAGAGTGTCGATCGTTGGTCTTGCCCTGGCGTCGGTGGCGGAGCTGTTGCTGGCCCGCCGCCACGGCCCGGCGTTCGTCGTGGCCGTGGTGATCGCCGCCGTTGCGGTCGGTTGGGCCGCGGTCCTTTCCTGGGTACGGCCGAAGCCGGCGGCGGCCTCCGGCAATCCTGCCGAGCCGACGGAAGCCGGTGATCACGTGCTGTCGCCGCGGTCCAGCGAGCCGGAATTGAGCCTTGCCGGGCGACGCCAGGCGGTCGCCCGCGGGCTGGCCGAGACCGTCGACGCGAACTTGGCCGCATTGGTCGTCGAGGCGGTCGCGGTGCAGCAGGCGCTCGTCCGAGACGCCCATCCCGAGGATGTCCTCGTTCGGATGCAGGCGGTCGAGGAAAGTGCCCGGACGGCTAGCGCCGATCTGCGACGGCTGCTGGCGGTCGCCGCCCTCCTCGATCCGGATCATGCCGAGGACCCGGCCCCGAGCCCGGCCGGCTAGCGGGATCAGGCGCGGGTCAGAAAGTCGGCTGACAACTCGGCCGGTCGCGATACACCGGCGAGCGTCAAGGTCAACTCCAGTTCCGTGTACAACGTCCGCAACACGTGTCGCACTCCGGCCTCGCCGTCCAGCGCCAGCCCGTATACGTACGGCCGCCCGATGAGCACGGCCTTCGCGCCGAGGGCGAGTGCCTTCGCGACGTCGGAGCCGGTGCGGATGCCGCTGTCGAACAGGACGGCCAGGTCGTCGCCGGCGGCGTCCACGATGGACGGCAGCGCGTCGAGTGAACCGATGGCACCGTCGACCTGACGGCCGCCATGGTTGGACACGACGATGCCGTCCATCCCCGCGTCGATCGCCCGGCGCGCGTCGCCCGGGTGTTGAATTCCTTTGAGGACGATCGGCCCGGACCACCGTTGGCGTAGCCACGCAAGGTCGGCCCAGGTCAGAGTCGGGTCACCGAAGATCCTTGCCCAGTAGTCGATCGCCGCTGCGTGGCGCTGCCGCGAGGCGTCGGTTGATTCAGCCGCTGCGTAGCGTGGCCGTGAGGCGTCGGTTGATTCAGCCGCGAGGTTGTGGCTGTCGACGATGCGCCGGAAGGCCGGGTCGGTGAAATAGTTCGTGAGCCCGTCGCCGGTGAGGAACGGCAGGAACGCGTGGTCGAGATCGCGTGGCCGCCAGGCGAGCCGGAACGTGTCGAGTGTGACGACGAGGGTGGTGAAGCCGGCCGACCGCGCGCGCTCGACGAGGCTCGCCGCGATGTCGCGCTCGCGCGGCCAGTAAAGCTGGAACCACTTCGGCCCGTCGCCGGTTGTCGCGACGTCTTCCATCCGGGTCGAGGAGACCGTACTCAGGATCATCGGTGCGCCGAGCGCGCCGGCGGCTCGAGCGACATGCAGTTCGGCATCGCGGTGATAGATGCCGAGGACCCCGATCGGGCCAAGGATCACCGGCGCCGGCATTGCGGTGCCGAGGACGGTCACACCAAGGTCGGGCTCCGACACGTCCCTCAACAGGCGGGGGACTATCCGCCACCGATCGAACGCGGCCCGGTTCGCCCGCGCGGTCGCGCCGGTCCCGGCGGAGCCAGCGACATAGCCGTACGCCGTGTCGGACAGCCGGCGGCGGGCGAGCCGTTCAAGGCGGGTCAAGTCCGTCGGCAACGCCGGTCGTACATCGGCGAGCCCGGCTGCGTAGATCTCGTTGTGATAGTCGGCGATCGAGGCCATGCGGTCCTCCGTTGGAAGCGGTGCCTACCGATCCGGCGCTATCGGATGCGCGGCGGGTGATGGCCGTTGCGGCTCAGGATGAGTGTCGCGACCAACGCCGTCCACCCGGTCTGGTGCCAGGCACCGAGACCGGCGCCCGTGTCTCCGTGGAAATACTCCGGGAACACGATGCGGTCGCGCCAGTCCGGATGCGTGGCCAGCATCTCGTAGTCGCGGTAGATCGGCCGTCGGCCGTCCGGGCCGGGCAGGAAGAGCTTGATCAGCCGGGCGGACAGGTCGTCGGCGATGGCGTTCAGGTTCTCTTTGCGGCCCGATCCGGTCGGATACTCAAACGTCACCTTGTCGCCAAGGTATGCCTCGTATTCGCGCAGCGCGCCGATGAGCAGGTAGTTGACCGGCATCCAGATGGGGCCACGCCAGTTCGAGTTGCCGCCGAACGTCGCCGTCCGCGACTCGCCGGGCTCGTAGTCGACGGTGAACTGCTGGTTGTCGAGATCGATCACGAACGGCTTCTCGGCGTGTACGCGGGACAGCGACCGGAGGCCGTACGGACTCAGGAACTCCGCCTCGTCGAACACGCGCGCGAGGATGCGGGGGAGTTGCTCCGGCGCGACCAGGGACAGCAGGCGCCGCAGATCACCTTCGTCGTCCCGGCGATGTACGCCCACCACGCTCGCGTACTCCGGCTTGCGCGCCAGGAACCACGAGATGCGCTCCTCGAGATCGGGCAGGTCGTGGAGCTCGGCCGAGCGCATGCTCGCCGTCGCGTAGAGCGGCACCAGCCCGACGACGGAGAAGACGCGCATCGGCAGCTCGTCGCCGTCGGCCAGCCGGAGCACGTCGCAGTAGAACTCGTCATCGGCGTCCCAGAGCTTGCTCGCCGCCTTGCCGATGTAGGCGAAGTGTTCGAAGAACTTCGTGGCCACGTCCTCGTACGCGTGGTGGTGGCGGGCCAGCCGCAGCGCGATCTCGAGCAAGTTGAGCGCGTACATGCCCATCCAGCCGGTCGCGTCGGACTGTTGCAGGTTGCCGGCGACCGGCAATGCGGCCGACCGGTCGAACGGGCCGACGTTGTCGAGGCCGAGAAAGCCGCCCTCGAAGACGTTGTTGCCGTCGAGGTCCTTGCGATTGACCCACCAGGTGAAGTTCAGCATCAGCTTGTGCATCACCCGGCTCAGGAAGTCGACGTCGGTTCCGCCGTCGAGATCGAAGACCCGCAGGGCCGCCCAGGCGTGTACGGGTGGGTTCACGTCGCCGAACGCCCACTCGTACGCCGGGACTCGTCCGTCCGGGTGCAGGTACCAGTCGCGGAGTACGAGGAGCAGCTGTGCCTTGGCGAACGCCGGGTCGACGCGGGCGATCGTGACGCAGTGGAATGCGAGATCCCAGGCCGCGAACCACGGGTACTCCCAGGGGTCGGGCATCGAGATCACGTCCGCCGCGTGGAAGTGCCACCACGCTGAGTTGCGGCCGTTGCGATGACCCTCGGGCGGAGTGGACCCCGCGTCGCCGGTGAGCCACCGATCCACGTCGAAGTGGTAATACTGCTTACCCCACATCAGTCCCGCAATCGCGGCCCGGACGAGCGCCGCCTCGTCGGTCGTCGTGCCGGCCGGCACGAGGTCGTCGAAGAATTCGTCGGCCTCGGCGGATCGCGCTGCCATCACCTCGGCGAATCCGTCGCCCAGGTCGAGTTGCTCGGCGTCCGTCGCAGCGAGCCGCAGCCGGATCGTCGCCTGACCGCCGGCCGGCACCGTCAGCACGTAGTGCAGCGCCGCTTTGGTACCCGTACCGGCGGGATTGACGGTTGCGGCCCCGGCCACGACGTGGTCGTTGATGCCGTCCTTGGGGTAGGGCGACCGACCTTCCAGCCCCCACAGGCGTTGCGCGTTGTTTTCGTTGTCGCAGGCAAGGCCGACCGGCGTCGCCGCGAGGTCGTCGCCGGCCAGCACGAGACGGCCCATGGTGTCGTGGCGCGCGACGAGCCGGCCGTCCCCGGTGGCGGTGATCGTCGGAATGGCGTCCCGGCCCGGCAGCCCCCAAGCCCAGGAATTGCGGAACCACAGTGTCGGCAACACGTGCAGCGTCGCCGCCTCCGGACCCCGGTTCGCGATGGTGATCTCCATGCACAGATCGGTGACGTCGGCCTTCGCGTAGTCCACCGTGATCGACCAGTAGCGGTCCTCGTCGAACACGCCGGTGTCGATCAACTCGTATTCGGGATCCTTGCGACCGCGGGCGGCATTGCCGTCCATCAACTGACGGTAAGGATAGGCGGCCTGCGGATAGTGATAGCGCCAGCGCATCGACGAATGGGTCGGCGTCGAGTCCTCGTACCAGTAATACTCCTTGACGTCCTCGCCGTGGTTGCCCGTGTCGCCGGACAGGCCGAACATCCGCTCCTTGAGAATGGGGTCCTTGCCGTTCCACAACGCCAACGCGAAACAGAACGTCTGCTTCTCGTCGCAGATGCCGGCCATCCCGTCCTCGTTCCAGCGGAACACGCGGGATCGGGCATGATCATGGGGAAAGTACGACCAGGCATTGCCGTGCTCGCTGTAGTCCTCGCGAACCGTGCCCCAGGCCCGCTCGGCCAGATAGGGCCCCCACGCCCGCCAGGGTCGGCCGCCGGCGTCGGCCTCGGCGAGGCGGGCGTGCTCGGCGGTGGTGGGCTCCTGGCGCATGGGCTCCATCATGATTGAGGACCGTCGGCGCATGCATTTGATACGCGCCGTTATCGCCCGCGTCACGCTGGGGAAACCAAAGTCGGGTGGCCAGCG
>DASQPR010000491.1:0-6676 GCA_035643815.1 Micromonosporaceae bacterium
CGCCATCAAATCACGAAGTGACACGCCACCGGTCGCACGGGCCCCACCGCGAGCGGCATTCGTCATAGGGTGACGGCTCAACGGGCCACCGCGCGGGTGCGGCCAGCCCAGCGGCGCGCGAAGGCGAGAGCGGATGTCCCCCGTCATCGAGATCGACGGCCTCACGAAAGATTACCGGCGCTTCCGGCGCGGCTCCCGGCGCGCACTGGACGGATTCGACATGGTGGTGGACGCCGGGCAGGTGCACGGATTCCTCGGGCCGAACGGTTCGGGCAAGACGACCACCCTGCGTACACTCCTCGGCCTTGTCCGCGCGAATGCGGGCACGATGCGGCTTCTCGGTGCGCCGGTGCCCGACACGCTCGCCGACGTCATACCGCGCATTGGTGCGATCGTGGAGAGCCCGCAGTTCTTCCCGAACTTTTCCGGGCGCCGCACACTCGATCTCCTGGCAACCGCCGGCAACCTGAATCGCGTGCGCGTCGACGAAGTGCTCGACACGGTCGGCCTGAGCGACCGGGCCGGCGATCGTGTGAAGACGTACTCGCTCGGTATGCGACAACGGCTCGCCGTAGCGTCCGCGCTGCTGAAATCGCCGGATCTGCTGATCCTCGACGAGCCGGCGAACGGGCTCGATCCGGGTGGCATCCGTGAAATGCGGGATCTGATGCGCTCGCTGGCCGCCCACGGCACCACGGTCGTTTTGTCCAGCCACATTCTGGGCGAGATCCAGCTCATCTGCGATTCGGTCACGATCATTTCCAACGGTCGCCGCGTCGCTCACGGTCCGGTCGCCGACGTGCTCGCCGCCTCGGACAAAGGCGAATATCGGGTACGGGTGCCAGATCTCCCCCGAGCGGCCGGTGCGCTCGGGGCGGCCGGCGCGACCGTTCGAACGGTCCACGACTACCTGGTCGTCTCGGGCATAGCCGACCCGGGGTGGGTCACCGCGACGCTGGCACGCGAGTCGCTGTTCCTCACCGAGCTCACGTCCCTCACGCCTGACCTCGAGGGCGTCTTCCTGGAACTCACCGGCACGATGCCGACCCAGGGCCGCCACCGTCAGCCGACGGAGCTGGCATCGTGAGCGTCGTCCGCGCCGAATGGCGCCGCCTCTTCGCCCGTCGCTTCACGCGCATCATGCTAGCCATCGTCGTCGCGTTGTTCGCGGCCGTCGCCATCGGCGTGGCCGTGAACTATCACCGGATCACCGCCGCCGATCGGGCGGCTGCGCAGCAGCAGATGGTCGCCGACCAGCAGCAGATGACGACGCAGCTGGCCGAATGCCAACGCGAGCAGTCCGATCCCGGCGCGGCGGGGCCGTACAACCCGTTGCCGCCCGGCATGACGTGTGACGAGATGTTCTCGCCACCACAGCTCGACTGGTTTCTGCCGAGCGAGTGGGTCCTCACCGAGCAGGCGAAGGCGATGCTCACGGTGTTCGGCGGCCTGATCGCGCTTTTCGGTTTCGCGGTCGGCGCGTCGTACGTCGGCGCCGAGTGGTCGTCGGGCGGCATGACGAACCTGCTCCTGTGGCGGCCGCGACGCGTACCGCTGCTCGCCGCGAAGCTGGGCACGCTCCTGGCTGGGGTGGCCGTCTCGGGCCTCGGCCTGCTTGTGCTGTGGGCCGGGATGTTGAGCGCGATCGCCGCCACGCGCGGCCACTTCGGCCACCTGACCACTGGTGTTGTCGAATCGATGGCGCTGTCCGGCGCCCGTGGGATCACGCTCGCCTTGGCCACGGCCGCGCTCGGGTTCGCGATCGCCACGGTCGGCCGGAGCACTGTCGCTGCGCTAGGGGTCGCGATCGGCTATGTCATCGTCATCGAGGCGGCCGGTCACCTGGTCTTCGCGAACATGCTGCACCTCGCCAAGCCCGAGCGGTTCTTCCTGTCCAGCTACGCGTCGGCGTGGTTGACCAAGAAGATTTCGTTCAGTACCGCCGGCGTCTGCACCGTCACGCCCGGCGGCGGCCAGGAGTGCGGAGTCACCGACTGGTCGATTTCGATGTCCCACGCAGCGGTCGTCGTCGGACTACTGCTCGCGGTGGTTCTCGCCTGGGCGTTCGTAGCGTTTCGCCGGCGGGATGTGACCTGATCGGAGGCTTCGGCGATCAGCCGGCGTGGCCGAAGATCTCGTTGCGCACGTCGACCAGGGCCGTTCGCAGAGCGCCGTCCACCACCGGTTCGGCCGGCCCGGACGCCATCAGCACACGCGGCGCGACCGGTGCAATCGCGGCCACCTCATGCTCCACGCGCTGGGCGAGCGCCGGGCCGCCGGCCACGTTCACCTCACCAGCCAGCACCACCAACGGCGGATCCAGCACCACGCACACGGAGGCCAGGCCGAGTGCGATCCGGCTCGCCAATTCGTCCAGCAGCGGTCCCCCGACGCTGCCGACCTGGACGGCGGCGGCCACGGCGGCCGCTCCAGTCTGGCCCTTGAAGCCGTGTTCGCGCGCGATTACTCGCACTCCCTCGGCTCCGACCAGCTGCTGGAAGCCGCCGCGCGCCCGGTGCGACGGATCTCGGTGCACCGGGCTGCCGGGCACCGGGATCCAGCCGGCCTCGCCGGCCGCTCCGCTGTGTCCGCGATGGAGCTTCCCGCCGATCATGATGCCCAGACCGACGCCACGGCCGACCCAGAGCAACACGAAGTCGTCGACGCCCTGCGCCGCTCCGGAATGCGCCTCGGCCACCGCGACCAGGTTCACGTCGTTCTCGAAGCTCACTGGCCGATCGAGGTCGTCGCGGAGCGCCGCCAGTAGGCCACGCTGCCACCGGGGCAGGTCAAACGCGAACGCGAGATCGCCGGTCTTCGGATCGACCAGACCGGGTGTGCCGAGCACGACCCGGCGTACGTCGGCGAAGGGCGCGTTGGCCTTCTCTGCCGCCGACATGACGGCGCTGTGCACCACGCCGACCGGATCATCGGTGTCCTTCGTGGACAGCTCGATCCGGCTGTGTACGGTCCCCGAGATGTCGGCACAGCCGGCGACGACGTGCTCCGGGCCGACGTCGACCCCGACGACGTAGGCACTGTTGGGGCGCACCGCGTAGAGCTGAGCGTTCGGGCCACGCCCGCCCGCCTGCTCGCCCACCCCGGTCACGAGCCCACGCTCGATCAGGCGCTCGACCAGCTGTGACGCGGTCACCTTGGACAGGCCGGTGAGCTCGCCGATCTGCGATCGCGTCAGGGGGCCACGAGACAGCAGGAGCTCGAGTGCGGCGCGGTCGTTGATGGCGCGCAGCAACCGAGGAGTGCCGGGCAGCGGGGTCGTCGGGCTCATCACGTACGCACCTCGTCAGGGGTATATAGTAAACTTTGTTACACGTTTTCGGAGCGTAAAAGCACCGGTAGCGTACGGTCAAGAGCCACTCCGTATCACCTTGACCATCGTTACGGTCATTTACCAGCACCGCGAGCCCGCGATTCGAGCGGGCCGGCGGCCACCGGGAACGTGACACCAACATGACCGGATCGCGGTGGAGGTACGCACAGTGAACCTGCGACGACTCGTGCTCGGCACGTTACTCGCCGCCTTCGACGGGCCCACACCGCCCAAATGGGCCGTTGATCTGGTCGCCGAGGGTCTCGCCGGCCATGTGCTGTTCGGGTTCAACGTCGTAGACGTCGATCAACTGGCCGCGCTGACCACCACGCTGCGCGCCGCCCGGCCCGACGTGCTGATCGGGATCGACGAGGAGGGCGGCGACGTCACCCGCCTCGGCCACCGTGACGGCAGCCCCTATCCCGGCAACGGCGCGCTCGGTGCCACCGGCGATCCCGAACTGACCGAACGGATCTACCGATCGATCGGCCGAGACCTGGCCGCGGTCGGTATCAACCTTGATCTAGCGCCCAGCGTCGACGTCAACACTGTCTCCGACAATCCGATCATCGGTACGCGCAGCTTCGGTTCCGATCCGGCTCAGGTGGCGGCACACAGTGCCGCCGCGGTGGCCGGGCTCCAGGCCGCCGGCGTCGCCGCCTGCGCGAAGCACTTTCCCGGCCACGGTGCCACCGTCGCCGACTCGCACCTGGAGTTGCCAATCGTCGACGAACCGCTCGACGTGTTGCGCGCCCGCGATCTTCCCCCGTTCGTCGCCGCGATCAGGGCGGGCGCGAAGTCGATCATGACAGCACACATCCGCGTGCCCGAGCTCACCGGCGACGCCCCAGCGACGTTCAGCCACCAGGCTCTAGTGACCCTGCTTCGAGAGGAATTGGGCTTCACCGGCGCCATCGTCACCGATGCCCTCGAGATGCAGGGCGCCGCACGCAGCGCCGGCGGGACGGCGAAGGGCGCGGCGCTCGCGCTCGCGGCGGGTGCGGATCTGCTGTGCATCGGCGCCGAGGTCGACCAGATCCTGGTCGAGGAGATCGTTGCGGACGTGATCGCGGCGGTGCACGACGGCCGCCTCCCGTTGTCCCGCCTCGAAGAGGCCGCAGCCCGGACGGCCGAACTCGCCGCCTGGGCCGCACTGCCCGCCGATGGCGACCCGACGGGTACGGCGCGTCTGGCCTCCGTACCGTCGGATGGTCGTGGGAGCAACAACGTCGCGGTGCCGGCGGAGAGCGACGTCGACGGAGTCGCGAACCTGGGCCTCGCGGCGGCGCGCCGGGCCATCGCCATCGAGGGTGAGGTCCCGCCGCTGGCCGGAGCGCTCGTCGTGCAGCTCGAATCACCATCGACGATCGCCGAGGGACGCGTGCCTTGGGGCATGTATCCGCACGTCGCGGCGACGGCCGGCCCGATGCGCCTGTCCGCCTCAGCGACATCCGCGGCCGACCTGCACGTGGCGGCGGCCGGCCGACCGATCGTGATCGCCGGCCGCAATCTGCATCGGCTCGCCGGAGCGGCCGAACTGGTGGAGGCACTCGCCGCCACGGACCGCGTCGTCGTGGTGGAAATGGGCTGGCCATCAACCTGGCGACCGGCCGGAGCCGTTGCCTTCCTCACCACGTACGGAGCCAGCCGAGCCAACGGCCGCGCCGCGGCCGAGGCGCTCGGCCTGGCCGCTTAGTCGGAGTGTGGCGGCGAGTGTGAGCGCCCGGCCGGCGCCGAGGGTGGCGGTGGGTTGTGACTGGCTACGGCGTGAGGTCGACCGCCGCCCGCAGCGACCCGTCCATGTAGAACGGCGTCGAGTTGTGCTCGTGGACGATCTGCCACCCGTCGGCCGAGCGGCGCCAGCACACGGTGGCGCGGAACCAAAGCTCGAATCGATGGCTCGTACCCTTCGGCGTGGCTGCCAGGCGGTTCAGGCTGCGGCACACGGCAAAGTCGTCGCCGCCGAGCACCGACAGGTCGCGGATTTCGTAGTCGATCGCGCCGTCGAATCCGGCGAACCAGGCTCGCTGGGAGTCAGCGTCGTGCACGCTCGCGCCGGCGTTTTGCAGCGGCGGCGCTAGGTCGAACGTCACGGCGTCGGCCGCGTACCGGGACACGAGATAGTCCGCGTCCCGCGAACGCATGGCGGCCGCCTGCTCATCCATGAGCTGCCGCAGTGTCGCTTCGGTCCGGGTGGAGTTCGCCCCGGATTCGGTGTGTGTGTCGATCATGGCTTGTCCTTCGCATTCGGTGATCTGGGTGGTTGTTTCGTCTGCGACGTCGAAGCCGCCGGTTCGGTTTCGACATCGTTCATGACAGAACTCTGCGCAAGACTGAATGCGAGATCCGAGGAGGCGGCGTGAAGTACCTGATCCTGATCCACAGCAACCCGAAGTCGCGGGCGGTCTGGGAGGAGATGACCGACGCACAGCGAATGGATTTCGGGCGTGGCCACTACACGCTGGCCGACGAACTCGCGGACGCGGGCGTGCTCGTCGCGTCGGAGGGCCTGCCCGACCCGTCGCACGGCAAGCGCGTGTCCGTCCGGGACGGTCGCACGATCGCCAGCGACGGCCCCTTCGCCGAGGTCAAGGAATACCTGGCCGGCTTTTACCTCGTCGATTGCGACTCGATCGACGAGGCCGTCGCGCTCGCGGCGCGGGTACCCGACGCGGTCTATGGCGAGGTCGAGGTGCGACCCGTCTACGACCGGCGCGTGCTCGAACTGTGACGCGCCCGGGCCCGACCGAAATCGAGGACATCCTGCGCGACCTCGCACCGCAGGTGCTGGGCGCACTTGTACGCCACTACGGCGGCTTCGACACGTGCGAAGACGCCGTCCAGGAGGCGCTGGTCGCCGCGGCGACCCAGTGGCCGGCGGCTGGTATGCCGGCGAACCCGAAGGGGTGGCTGATCCGGGTCGCGTCCCGGCGCCGGACGGAGATCTGGCGGAATGAGACCGCGCGCCGGCGACGCGAGGCGACCGTCGCGCTGCTCGAACCGTCCGCACCCGATCCGGCGCCGGCGGTTGACGACACGTTGACGTTGCTCCTGCTGTGCTGCCACCCGTCACTCACGCCGATCTCCCAGGTGGCGTTGACGTTGCGCGCGGTCGGCGGTCTCACCACCGCGGAGATCGCGCGCGCCCTGCTCGTCCCCGAGGCCACGGTGGCGCAACGGATCAGTCGAGCCAAGCAGAGCATCAAAGCAAGCGGCGCGGTGTTCCAGTTGCCACCTCCGGCGGAGCTCGCCGATCGGGTCATCGCCGTCCTGCACGTGCTTTACCTCATCTTCAACGAGGGCTATACCGCGAGTTCGGGACCGGTGTTACATCGAATCGACCTC
>DASQPR010000492.1:0-7913 GCA_035643815.1 Micromonosporaceae bacterium
CCCTGTACGCGGCGACGGGCCGTCACGGCGAGCAGCTGCGGGAGTTCAAGGGCATGGTCAAGGCCCTGCACGGCGCCGGCATCGAAGTGATCCTCGACGTCGTCTACAACCACACCGCGGAGGGCAGTCATCTCGGTCCGACCCTGTCGTTCCGCGGCATCGACAACGCCGCCTACTACCGGCTGGTCGACGATGACCAGCGCCACTATCTCGACTACACCGGCACCGGCAACAGTCTGAATGCGCGTAGCCCCCAGATGCTGCAGCTCATCATGGATTCGCTGCGCTACTGGGTGCTCGACATGCACGTCGACGGGTTCCGCTTCGATCTCGCGGCAACCCTCGCTCGCGAATTCTACGAAGTCGACCGGCTCTCGACCTTCTTCGAGGTGGTGCAGCAGGATCCGGTGATCAGCACGGTCAAGCTCATCGCCGAACCGTGGGACGTCGGGCCGGGCGGCTATCAGGTCGGTGGGTTTCCGCCGCTGTGGACCGAGTGGAACGGCAAGTATCGCGACACCACCCGGGATTTCTGGCGTGGAGCACCCGAGACGCTCGCCGAGTTCGCGACCCGGCTGTGCGGCTCGGCCGACCTCTACCTGTCCGACGGTCGGCGCCCCGTGTCGAGCATCAACTTCGTCACCGCCCACGACGGCTTCACGCTCACGGATCTGGTGTCCTACAACGACAAGCACAACGAGGCAAATCTCGAAGACAACCGGGACGGTGCCGACGACAACCGCTCCTGGAACTGCGGTGTCGAGGGACCGACCGACGATGAGCACATCCTGGCGTTGCGCGCCCGGCAGCGTCGCAACTTCATGGCCACGTTGATGCTGTCGCTGGGCGTGCCGATGATCAGCCACGGCGACGAGCTGGGCCGGACCCAACGCGGCAACAACAACGGTTATTGCCAGGATTCCGATCTCACGTGGGTGGACTGGGACGACGTCGACGAGACGATGCTCGCGTTCACCCAGTCGCTGACGCGATTCCGTAAGGCGCACCGCGCGTTCCTCCGTCGCCGCTTCGTGACCGGGCGTCCGGTGCGCCGGGGTGGCGACGAGCCGATCACCGACGTCGCGTGGTTCGCCTCCGACGGGCGGCCGATGTCCGAGGACGACTGGAGCGAAGATTTCGGTCAGGCCGTGTCGTTGTTCATCAACGGCGACGGCATCCGTGACCGCGGGCCACAAGGCGAACGCTATGTCGATTCGTCGTTCATGTTGTGTTTCAACGCCAACCCGCAGTGGACCGAGTTCGTGATGCCGCCCGGTGAATACGGCGGCAAGTGGGTCGCGGTCCTGGACACGAGCCAGCCGGCACTCCACGAGCCACCGACGGTCGCGGCCGGCGGCAGCGTCTGGGTCCCGGATCGTTGCCTGATCGTGCTCGAGCAGGAGCGATGACGGATCCGGCGTCCGCCACCAGCGGTGCATCGGCGCCCTCGGGCGCCGACGTGCCGTCCGCGGACGCCGTGCCGGCGGTGCCAGTGGTGCCGGTCTCGACATACCGCGTACAGGTCCGGCCGGATTTCGACCTCGACACGGCCGCCGGGCTGGCGCCGTACCTCGCGCGCCTTGGGGTTACCCACTTCTACAGCGCTCCACTGCTTGTCGCGACGCCCGAGTCCCCCCACGGATACGACGTGGTCGACCCGACCCGGGTGAATCCCCAACTCGGTGGGGCCGAAGCGCTCGACCGGCTCGTCGCGGCGTTGCGATCGGCCGACCTCGGTCTGGTCGTGGACATCGTGCCCAATCACCTTGGAGTGGCTCGCCCGGAGGTGAACCCGGCGTGGTGGGCCGTGCTTCGCGACGGCCCAGAATCGCCCTACGCGGCGTGGTTCGACATCGACTGGTCACGCGGTCCGCTCCTCATTCCCGTACTCGGCGACGACTCACTGGATGATGTCGTTGTCGACCGCGACGCTCCCGGCGGCCCGGAACTCCGCTACTTCGAGCACCGCTATCCGGTCGCCCCCGGCACGGATGATGGCCCGCCGGTTGAGGTCCATATGCGTCAGCACTACCGCCTCGTCAACTGGCGCCGCGCTAACACCGAGCTGACGTACCGTCGCTTCTTCGCCGTGTCCGACCTCGCCGGCGTACGGGTCGAGGATCCGAAGGTGTTTGATCAGACGCACGTCGAGATCCTGCGCTGGGTGCGGGCCGGGCTCGTCGATGGCATCCGCGTCGATCATCCGGACGGCCTACGCGATCCCGGTGCGTACCTGCGGCGGTTGCGGTCCGAGGCACCGAATGCCTGGCTCACGGCCGAAAAGATTCTGGAGTACGGCGAAGCGATGCCGGGCGATTGGCCGGTGGCCGGGAACACCGGATACGACGCGCTGCGCGAAGTATGCGGACTGTTCATCGATCCGGCCGGCGCCAAGCATTTTCCGGCTCGTACCCGCTTCTTCGACGCGGCCCTTGACGGCAAGCGCGAGGCCGCGCTGACGCTACTGGCAACGGAGCTGAGCCGCCTGGCGAATCTCGCGCCGAAGCATCCGAAGGCGCGAGCGGCCATCGCCGGCATCGCCATTCATTTGGACGTCTACCGGACCTATCTTCCCGGCGGTCGCGAGCATCTCGACGAAGCGATCGAGGAAGCCGCCGCCACCTTCCCGGAGGCCGTAACCGTTGTGACTCCCATGATCACAGAGCCGAAAACCGAGCTGGCCCAACGGTTCCAGCAGTACAGCGGCGCCGTGATGGCGAAGGGTGTCGAGGACACCGCCTATTACCGGTGGACGCGCTTCGTGGCGCTGAACGAGGTCGGCGGCGCGCCGGATCGGTTTGGTGTTCCACCGGAGGAGTTCCACGCGGCCGCGATGCGACGTGCACGCGAATGGCCGCACGGCATGACGACGCTGTCGACGCACGACACTAAGCGCGGCGAAGACGTACGGGCCCGGATGGCCGTGCTGTCGGAGATCGGACCGCGCTGGCAGGCGGCGTTGTCCGAATGGACGGCGGCCGCACCGCTCGACGATCCGGATCTCGCCGCGCTCATCTGGCAGACCGCCGTCGGCGCCTGGCCGATCGAGCCCGACCGTCTACACGCCTATGTGGAGAAGGCGGCGCGCGAGGCGTCGACGCACACGACGTGGGCCGAGCCGAACGAATTGTTCGAGCGCGCGATGCATGCCGTTGTCGACGCGATGTACGGTCCGCTGCGGTCGTCACTGGATGACTTCGTCGCCGACATCACCGTTCCCGGCTGGAGCAACGCGATCGGCCAGAAGCTCGTGCAGCTCACGATGCCGGGCGTGCCGGACACGTACCAGGGCACCGAACTGTGGGACAACTCGCTGGTCGACCCGGATAACCGACGGCCGGTCGATTTCGACGTGCGGGCCGCATTGTTGGAACGCCTCGACGACGGCTGGATCCCTGACCTCGACGCATCGGGCGGAGCCAAATTGCTCGTCACGAGTCGCGCGCTTCGGCTGCGGCGCGATCGCCCCGACCTGTTCGGCGACTACCTTCCGTTGGTGGCGGACGGGCCACAGGCCGCGCATGTCTTCGGTTTCGACAGCGGCGGTGCAGTGACCGTGGTGACGCGTCTGCCGGTCGCGTTAGCCGAGTCGGGCGGTTGGTCCGACGCGGACGTCCTCACGATGCCGGACGGCCAATGGCGAGATGTGCTGACCGGAGCGTTGTTCGATGGCGCTGCGCTGCGCCTGTCGGATCTCTTCGAATCGCTTCCGGTCGCTCTGTTGGTGCGAGATGAGGAACCGGCTCGCGGAGCCGCGCCGTGACGGAGTTTGGCGTGTGGGCGCCCGAGCGCGATCGGATCCGGCTTCGGCTGGGTTCGGGTTCGCGTTCGGACGCGGACATCGTTGCCATGAGTCGCTCAGAGGACGGCTGGTGGCGGGCGGACGTGGCCGGCGCCGTGGCCGGCACCGACTACGCGTTCCTCATCGATGATGACGACAAGGGCTATCCCGATCCGCGATCGCGCTGGCAGCCGGGCGGCGTCCATGAGGCGAGCCGGATCTACGACCACGACGAGTTCCGCTGGACCGACCACGGCTGGACCGGTCGGGCCTTGCCAGGAGCGGTGATCTACGAGTTGCACGTCGGGACGTTCACGCCGGAGGGCACGTTCGACGCCGCTATTGACCGCCTGGACCATCTGGCCGATCTCGGTGTCGACTTCGTCGAACTGTTGCCGCTCAACGCATTCAACGGCGACCACGGCTGGGGCTATGACGGCGTCGGCTGGTACGCACCGCATGAGCCGTACGGTGGGCCGGACGGGCTGAAGCGATTCGTAGACGCATGTCATGCCAGTGGACTCGCCGTGCTGATCGACGCCGTCTACAACCACTTTGGACCGTCCGGAGCGTACGCGCCGATGTTCGCGCCCGTGCTGTCGTCGGGCGCGAACGACTGGGGTCAGTCGCTGAACTTGGACGGACACCACTCCGACGGCGTACGGCGCTTTGTCATCGACAGTGCGCTGGCGTGGCTGCGGGACTACCACGCGGACGGGTTGCGGTTGGATGCCGTACATACGTTGGTCGATCACAGCGCCACGCACCTGCTCGAACAGATGGCGGCTGAGGTGGATGCGCTCGCGACGCACCTGGGCCGACCGCTCTCGCTGATCGCGGAGTCCGATCGCAACGATGTGCGGCTCGTCACCTCGCGTGATGCCCACGGCTACGGCTTGACCGCCCAGTGGGACGACGACATCCACCATGCGCTGCACGCATTGTTGACCGGCGAGCGGCAAGGGTATTACGACGACTTCGGCGAGATCTCCGGACTGGCCAAGGTGTGGCGGGAGGCGTTCTTCCACAACGGGACGTACTCGACGTTCCGTGGGCGGCGCCACGGGCGGCCGATCGATCGCGCCACGACGCCCGGATACCGCTTCATCGCGTACGTGCAGGATCACGATCAGATCGGCAACCGAGCGGCCGGCGACCGACTGACCGCAACGCTGTCGCCGGCGCTGCTGCGGGTCGCGGCCGTGCTCCTGTTCACATCACCGTTCACGCCGATGCTGTTCATGGGCGACGAGTGGGCGGCGAGTACGCCGTGGCAATACTTCACCGGCCACCCGGAGCCCGAGTTGGGTGCCGCCGTCGCCAACGGGCGGCGCGCTGAGTTCGCACGACACGGGTGGCGGCCCGAAGACGTACCCGATCCGCAGGATCCGGCGACGTTCAGTCGGTCCAAGCTGGACTGGGATGAACTCGAGTTGCGCGAGCACGCCGAGATGCTGACGGTCTACCGTCAACTGATCGCGCTACGGCGGCGCTATCCCGAGCTGTCCGATCCGCGGCTGGACCGCGTCGACGTCACGTACGGCGAGCATCACGTCGTGATCCATCGCGGCCGGTGCCTCGTCGTCGCCAACCTCGGCTCCGAACCAGTGACTGTCGACGTGCCCGGCAATGGCGTCGAAACGCTCTACGCCACGTCGGCCGACGCGAACACGGGCTCTACGCCGGTCCGACTTCCGGCCGAAGCCGCCGCCGTCGTTCGCCTCGTCTAGTCGGAACCGGCGGACCCAGCGGACCCAGCAGACAAGCCGGGCGCGTCGGATCCGCCGGGCGCGGAACAGGCGGCATCGAAGAGCATGGCCAGCTTCGCCGCACGGGCCGGATGGCGATGGCCGACCCACGCGATGCGGCCGGCGAGATAGCCGTGGAAGTCGGCATGCCCAACGTGATTCTGTTCGGCTAATCCTGTGCGGGATGCGTTGTGTAGCAACGCTCGCAGCGCGTCATACTCGTCGCGGGCGACGGCCGGGGCGGCATTCACGACAAGGCCGGCGAGACTCTGGCGATCGCCGCGACCACGGATGCGGGTCTTTCGAGCATTGATGCGAAAGCCCTCATCGCTGGCAATGTCGGTGATGGTTGCGACGAACGTGCGCGTCGCGGCGAGCGAGAGATCGCCGGAGAACGCGAGGTCGTCGGCGTATCGCGTGTACCGCAACCCGATCGCGGCGGCGAGGCCGGCGAGTCGCCGGTCGAGTCGGAACCCGCACAGATTCGCCAGGGCCGGCGAGGTGGGTGCACCCTGCGGCAGGTGTGCGGCGCCGAGCAGGGCCAATCGGTACGCACGGTCGGGAACGTCGCGCGGCGCCGTACAAGACACCGAATACGGCGTACGCGTGGTGCACAGCGCCGTGATCGTGTGCGCCACCGGCTCGGGATAACCGGCCGAGCGCAACAGCCCGTACACGCGGGCGGCGGTCACCGAGGCGAAGAACGACATGACGTCGAGGCGGATGACGAGCGGCCGGCCGGCGTGCGGTGCCGCAAAGGTGTGTGGCGAGCGCCCCACGACGAAACCATGAGCGGCCGGGTGTGTCGGGATCGGACCGATGACTTCCGCGAGCAGTCGACGCTGCAATGCGCGCAGCCGTGGCTTGGGCGCCTCGATCAAGCGTCCATTGAGCCAGACATGTCGGTAATGCTGGAGCCGCCGATCCGGGTGGCGATGATTCAGGCTGCGCCGGTCGGCGTACCAGTCGAGTTCTTCGATCGCGAGCCCGAGCAGCGCGGCGAGTGAGCCCAGATCGTCGATTGATGTGGTGTGAAACGGACGGCGGACCGTCCGTGTCGGTCCGACCAGACGCCCGACTACGCGGACCGGGCGATCGGCCGCCTCGGGTCGGGCGCCCGGCGCACCGGCGATCTCGGCTCGAAAGGCTCGCGAGCGTTCGAGGAAGGCGGCGAGCTCACGCGGCCGGTCGTGTGGTGCCCGCGGATAGGCCTCGAGCACCTCGTCGAGAACCGGATAGATCCAGCGCGGCGCCCGGCCGAGCACCGAGCGGGTGGCGGCGGCCAGCGCCGGCCGCCGCCAGTCGTCCAACGTCAGGTAGGCGTCGGCGAGTGCCGTGGCGACGAAGTTGCCGCGTTGGCCGGCACCGAACTCGTCCGCGAGCGCGTCGTCGCGGTTGGCTCGTCGTCGCAGGATGCGGGCCGCGTCGTCGGGCCGCAGGTCGTCAAAGTGCGGCGCCGCCCGACTCAAGGAGATCGCCGTAACCGCATGAGCCGGCAGATCCAGCGTCTGCCGGCTCGGCCGGCTCGGTCGGCTCAGTCGGCTCGGCCGGCTCGGCCGGCTCGGTCGGTGCGCCGGAGAGCGACCGCCCGGAGCGACGTCACTGCCGTCCGTGGGCGTCATCGGACGTCCGGGTCGTGGGTCGGCCCGAGCGCCAGCGATGGCAGCGCGCCCCGACGAGTCCCAGTCGTGCGTGTGCGGTCTTGCGCGAAGCGCAGCGAAGCACATGCGGTGCCGTGCCGTGATACCTCGTACGCCCCCGGGGTTACCCCGGAGCGACCCGCACCGCGCCGCGAACGGCGTGGCGTGGTCGGCTCGGGACGCGCTGCCACGCGGTCATGGTAGATGCGCTAGACGCCCGCCATGGGGACGGCGCCGGCCGGATTTGTGCGGAAGTTGGGCGCTCGCGATCCAGCGGCCAAGCCCCCGTACAAGTCCGCGCGGACTCACTGCTCCGAATCGACCTCGGCCAACTCGCCCGAGCCACGCAATGTGACGCGTTCGACATCGCCGGGCTCGACGGTCTCGATGATGCAGTCGCCAGTGTGGAAGCCGGACTCGATGCTGCCGAAGCGAAGCGCGGCGACCTGCTGGCCGCCGTTCCACAGGATCCCGGGTTGCGTGGCCTCGGCCGTGCCGCCCCATTCGACCAGCGGTCCGTGTTCCTCGATCCACAGGTCCACCTGCGCCTCGACCGTCGGACCGTTCGGCATCGAAAACGTCGCCGTACCGGTGTAGAGATCACTCATAACGTGACCGTAACGGCGATGCCACCGGCCCGCCACCGAAGCGCACAGGTGGGCCGGACTGCGCGCGGCTGGGCTGGACAGCGCGCGGCCGGGCTGAGCTGCCCACGGCTGGGCCGAGCGCCGACACGGGCGGAGG
>DASQPR010000493.1:0-3604 GCA_035643815.1 Micromonosporaceae bacterium
ACGACCGTGCACGACGCGGAGTCGATGGCCGTCGACGGGGTCGGCCAGGACACATTGGTATCGCCCGAGCAACAGCCGGATGTTTCGGCCGGCGGCTGGTCCGTCGAGGGCCAGTCCGTTGACGGCTGGTCCGTCGAGGGCCAGGCCGTTGACGGCCGGTCGGCCGACGGCTGGGAACCGGGCGGCGCGACGGCGAGCGGGGGCGCCACATGACGAACCCACGCCGGCGCTCACCGTTCCGCGCAGCACCCACCGATGCGGCTCAGCGCGGGCTGCCGAAGGTGCTGCTCGTCGACGACCGGCGCGATAACCTCGTCGCGCTCGCCGCGATCCTGCAGGGGCTGCCCGTGGAACCGGTCGCGGTGGACAGCGGCGACGCGGCTCTCAAGCGACTCTTGATGGACGACTTCGCAGTCATCCTGATGGATGCGCAGATGCCGAACATGGACGGTTTCGAGACCGCAACGCGGATCAAGGAGCGCGAGCGTACCCGAAACGTACCCATTATCTTCTTGACCGCCGCCGACCGCGACGCCGAGTTGGCCCTGCGTGGCTACGCGGCCGGGGCCGTCGACTACCTGACCAAGCCGCTCGATCCGTGGGTCCTGCGATCCAAAGTATCGGTCTTCGCCGATCTGTGGACGAAGACGCGACAGGTGGCCGCACAGGCTCGGACGGCGGAGACCGCGACGGCCCTCGGTGCGTCGGTTGATTCGGCGCTGGCGCTGCTACGAGCGGAGACACCCGACGTCGGCGCGGCGATCGCGGTGCTCGAATGCGCCGTCGGCAAGTTCCGCACGCCGGTGCCGCGCGGTGTGCCCGGCGGCGGGGTGTCCGGCGAGACCCGGCCGGCAACGTTCTGACCTGCGCGCTCGGTTGCCACGGCCGTATCCGCCCGAATGCCGGTTCGCCGACTGGCGTGGCGGGCGCTGCACGCCGGGATGGCGCGCCTAGGCGGAAGGTTTGCTCAGACGATGTGCAGGGCGGGCCGGAGGCCGGTCACGTCGAGGACCCGCTGCAGGAAGTCGCCGACGTTCGTGAGGACTAGCACGCTTTGCACCATCCGCGCCTTTTGGCTGAGGGAAACCAGCGTCCCGAGGCCTTGCGAGTCGCAGAAGGTGACGCCGGCCAGATCGAGCACAACCCGGGGCGGCGCATCGACCAGCAGATGCTCGACCGCCGAACTCATCTGCGCGACGCTCGACATGTCAATCGCACCGTGGAGAGAGACGACGGCCTCGGTCGGTGCGCGGCTGACGGAAACCGCCAGGCCCTCATGCTCCATGGCGGTCACCCTACCGCTCAGCCGGCATGCGCACCGTTTAGCCGCTGCCCGTCGATCGATGAACCGGATTGCCGCGATCACCCACCGAAGCCACGTACCCAGGGTCAACGTCCGAAAACCCGACCGCTGCCCGTACGCTTTGGGCGGATCGTACGTCCCTGGGCGACCCCGGGACGGGCACATCCGACTCTCCGATTAACCCGAAATGACGGCCGAACTGAGGCGACACTAAGCTAGGTTTGCCTAACCTAAGCCGGTCTGCCAGGATGTCGCAATGTGCCGTTGACGGGACGGCGGCTGGGACATCGGCCGGGACGTACGGAAGGAAATCCGAATGCGGTTGAGGCGGGGCGCCGCGCAACGTGCGCGAATCGGCGTGGCGATGGCACTTCTCACGGTAGCGGCGATCGGCCTCGCCGCGTGCGGGAGTTCCGGATCCGGTTCGGCCGGTGCCAGCGGCGGCTCGGGCGACACGATCACGCTCTACAACGGACAGCACGAGCAGACCACGGCCGCGTTGGTCAAGGCGTTCACAGCGGCGACCGGGATCAAGGTGAACGTACGCAGTGACGACGAGACCGTGCTCGCTCAGCAAATGGAGCAGGAGGGTCGGGCGTCACGGTCGGACGTTTTCTACACCGAGAATTCGCCGGCGCTCGCGGAACTCTCCAGCAAGGGCCTGTTGGCACCGGTCGACAAGAACACGCTCGCATCCGTACCGGGCAAGTACAGCTCACCGACCGGCGACTGGGTGGGGGTCTCGGCGCGCGTCAGCGTGCTCGTCTACAACACCGACGAGATCACGCCGGCGCAGCTCCCCAAGTCCGTCATGGACCTGGCCGACCCGAAGTGGCGGGGCAAGATCTCCTTCGCGCCCGGCGAGACTGACTTCCAGCCAATCGTGACGTCGGTCGCAAAGACGGCCGGTGACCAGGGTGCACTCACCTGGCTCGCCGGTATGAAGGCTAACCTCAAAGGCCATGACTACCCGGACAACGAGACGATCGTGGCGAAGGTGAATTCTGGCGACGTCGAGATGGGTCTCATCAACACGTACTACTGGTATCGGTTGCGCGCTTCGCAGAACGGCGCCCCGATGCACTCCGCGCTCGCGCCGTTCGCGCCGCAGGACCCCGGCTACCTGATCAACGTCTCCGGCGCCGCCGTGCTCAAGTCGAGCAAGCACCAGGCGGCCGCCCAGAAGTTCCTCTCCTATCTGACCAGCGCGGCCGGCCAGAAGGTGATGGCGAAAAGCGACAGTTTCGAATACCCGATCGGGTCGGGAGTCGTGGCCACCGATGGCCAGCAGCCGCTGGATACGCTACGGCCGGCGCCGATGACGATCGCCGACCTCGGCAACGGTCAGCACGCCGTCGCGCTGTTGCAGCAGGCGCAATTGCTGTGACTCTTGCGACCGCGCCGGCCGGCGGGAGCACCGTCACCGAAGGCGCGACCTCCTCCGCTGCCACCGGGTCCCGCCGGTGGCAGCGGCAGAGGCGTCGGCCGGTGCTCGCGGCGCTGTCGGTCGCGGTTGCCGTACTCGTGCTGCTGCCCCTGGTTTTCCTGATCTTGCAGGCCGGTCAGGCCGGCTGGGCCGAGGTGCGCACCCTGCTGTTCCGTCGGCTGACCTGGGAGCTGCTGCGCAACACGGTCGAGCTGGCGGTTCTGGTCACCACCGCGTGCACCACGATCGGCGTGGCCACGGCGTGGATGGTCGAGCGGACGAACGTACCGCTGCGTCGTGTGTGGGCGGTGCTGCTCGTGTTGCCGTTCGCGATCCCCGACTTCGTCACCGGGTACGCCTGGTCGTCGATCTTTCCGTCGGTGCACGGCCTATGGGGCGCGGCATTGGTCATGACGCTCGGTCTCTACCCGCTCGTATTCCTGCCGGTCGCCGCGGCCCTCCGCGGTGCCGACCCGGCGCAGGAAGAAGTGGCGCGCAGCCTCGGCCACGGACGGGTACACACCTTTCTCCGGGTCACGCTGCCGTCGCTGCGCCCAGCTCTGCTCGGCGGCGGACTCGTGGTGTGCCTGACGCTGTTTGCTGAGTACGGCGCGTTCGAGATCCTGCGGTTCCAGACGTTCACCACCACGATCTTCGCCGAGTTCCAGGTCGGCTTCAACGGGCCGGCCGCGAGCGCGCTGTCGCTCGCACTTGTCGCGCTCGGGCTCATCGCTCTCGGCGCCGAAGGCCTGCTCGGATCCGGTCGCGGCGGTCGCGGTCGGGTGTCGGCCGCCTCGCGCCAGGCCAGCCGGATGCCGGTGCGGCGCCGCCTCGGCCGGTGGACTGCGCCGGTGCTTCTCGCCCTCACGGCGCTC
>DASQPR010000494.1:0-6276 GCA_035643815.1 Micromonosporaceae bacterium
GACCGGTGCGATGAAGTGGCTCGCCCGAGTCTGGCGCCTGACCGGTGACATCGCGGTTCTGCCGGTGCCGTCCGAGCCGGATCTCGCGCTGCGCCGGTCGATCCACAAGCTGGTGGCCGAGGCGACGACCGCCATGGACACCCGGCGGCTCAACGTCGGCATATCCCGGCTCATGGAACTGACCAACGTGCTGCGGCGCGCCGTCGACACCGGGGCCGGGCCGGACCACCCGACCGTACGGGAAGGGGCCGAGGCGCTCGTACGCATGCTGAGCTGCTTCGCGCCGTTCACCGCCGAGGAAGGCTGGGAGCGGCTGGGCCACGAGCCGTCGGTGGCGTCCGCCGGCTGGCCGCAGGCCGACCCGGCGCTGCTGGTCGAGGACACCGTGACGTGCATCCTGCAGGTCGACGGCAAGCTCCGCGATCGAGTCGAGGTGCCGGCCGACTCCGCCGACGATGCCCTCACGGCCATCGCTCTGGCGTCCGAGCGCGTACAGACGGCGCTCGCCGGTGCGAACGTCGGCCGGGTCATCGTGCGCGCGCCGAAACTGGTTAACGTAGTAACCACTCGTTGACCCCTCGCGACTTCACCGCACTCGGAGGCTCCGCGCGAAGCGAAGGACCGAGCGCGCGGTGAAGTTTCGTCGATGACGCTGACGGGTCCGCAGCACGCCCCGAACGAGCATCGTCCGGTTTGGACGATTAGGTGACGTTCGTCAAGGACGACTCGCCGCCTGGCACGACTTTCATCACCTTGCGTATCGACAATCGCACGCACTGTGCGATCCAATCTTGCGGTGAGCAACCAGTGTCGAACTGTCCGTGATGGCGCCCGGACATCTCGCTGGCCGCGTTGATGCGAGAAGGGGTGAGGCATGACAAGTCTGTCGACGACGCTGAAGGAGAGTTGGACCCTCGTCGAGGAGCAGCAGGACAAGGTCGCACAGTATTTCTACGCACGTATCTTCCTTTCCGATCCGCGGTTGCGGGATCTGTTTCCGGTGCAACTCGACGTCCAGCGCGCCCGATTGCTCGGCGCGATCGTGACGGCTGTCCAGACGATCGAGGATCCGGAGCGATTCGACGACTACCTTCGCGCACTCGGCCGCGACCATCGCAAGTTCCGCGTCGAGTCAGTCCACTTCGGAATGATCGGCCAAGCGCTCATCGACTCGTTACGAGCGTTTGCGGGCGAGCGCTGGTCGCCGGCGTACGAGCAGGCCTGGCAGGATGCGTATCGGGTGATCGCGCGCAGAATGTTGGCCGCGGCGCAGGACGATACGAGTCCGCCGTACTGGCATGCCGAGATCGTGAGCCACGAACGACGGGCCCGGGACATCGCGGTATTTACGTGCCGCACGATGCAGCCGCTGACGTACCGCGCCGGCCAGTACGTGAGCATCGAGTCCGACCGCCAACCGCGGGTTTGGCGCGTGTACTCGATGGCGAACTCGCCGCGGCCGGACAACACGATGGAGTTCCACGTCCGCGCGGTCGGCGCCGGATGGCTGTCCGGCGCGCTCGTGCGCCGCGCGCAGGTCGGCGACATGATCCGTATCGCCGCGCCGATGGGCTCGATGACGGTCGACCCGACGTCGACGCGGGACATCGTGTGCGTTGCCGGAGGCACCGGCCTGGCACCGATCAAAGCCATCATCGACGAGATCGGCCAGACGAACCGTACGCGCTGGGTGCATCTGTTCTTCGGCGCCCGCGACCGCGAGGACCTCTATGACCTCGACGATCTGATGCGGCTGACCACCCGCTATCCGTGGCTCACCGTGACCCCGGTGACGAGCGAGGACCCGACCTACCCCGGCGAGCGCGGCAACGTCGGCGACGTGATGGCCGGCTACGGACCGTGGAACGACCACGACGTCTACGTTTCTGGATCGCCGGCCATGGTCCGCGCGACCTTGCGGCGACTCTCCGAGATCCGAGTCCCGTCGATCCGGATCAAGTACGACCCCTTCACCGACCAATGAGCACGAGCCATCCAGTAACGAAGGAGTGGCAGCGATGCGACCGATAGTCATGACCATCAACGCATCCGACCCGACCGGGCAGACCGGGATCGCCGCCGACCTCGCGGTATTCCGTACCCATCGGCTGGCAACCCAGTGCGTGGTGACGGCCGTACAGGGACCGTCCGAGATCTACCCCCTGCCCACGACGGTCGTCGGCGGCGAACTTGCGGTCGCGTTGCGCGAGGCGGCTCCGGCCGCAGTCAAGCTGGGCGTGCTCGGCACCGGGGAGGTCGCCAGCTCCATCGGCGCCTACATGCGCGATCGGCTGCACAACGTCGTCCTCGATCCCGAGTTGGATGCCAGGCTTGGCCATCATCAGGGTGTGGTCGCGGCCATCCTGGGCCTACTGCCACTCGCGACAGTCGTGACGCCGAGTGCCGAGGAGGCGTCCGCGCTGGTCGGTTGGCCCATCGTGAGCCCGTCCGACATGGCCAGCGCGGCCGCCCAGCTCGCGAGCCTGGGTACGCCGCACATCGTGATCACGGGCGGCGGCCTGGGCGGGGACGAATGCGTCGATGCCGTCTGGACACCGACCGGCACGCGCTTCATGCGATCGCCGCGCATTGACGCGCCGAACACGCGCGGCGCCGGCTGCATGTTCTCCGCCATGATCACGGCGAACCTGGCTCGCGGCCGCGGGGTGATGGAGGCCATCACGCTCGCCAAGGAACACGTCACGCGCGCATTGACCGCCGCAGCCGCGCACGCTCGCGATGTCGCGCAGACGACGAGCTGGACATCTCGCCTGCCCGCGACCCAGACCGAGACCCAGGAGCGGCCACCGGCCCACGCCGCCTAACGTCACAGCATCAAGGTCGAGCAAGATCAAGATCGAGCAGAGCAGGCGGTACGGGGTAAGCCAGCGACCGCAACCGGGGACGTGCCGGTCGCCGTCGCCCGGCCGGCGAGCACCGCGGCGAGGGCAGTCATCGACGCCGCCGTCGACGAGTACGTTGCGATCCGCACCTTGGATGTCGCGTAATGCAGCACGTACGGCGTGTCGACGGCGACGGTGACCGCCGCCCCGTTGGCCAGATGGCTGCGCCCGTCGGCATAACCAACGATATCGATGAGGGTGCCACCGGAGGCGACGACGTGCACGCCGTCCGCCTTGAGGGCAGCGGCCAACCTGGCTCGTGTTCCGGCGTATGCGGGTCGGCTCGTCACGCGGATAGCGCCGGACACCAGTGGGCCGCGGCACGGGCCGGACAGAACGGTGATCGCGGCGGCCGCCGCCTTACCGGCCGTGGCGCGCTCGACAGCGGAGTCGACGGTGGCCGCCGGATGTGATTTGGCGTTCGCGGCCAGCCGGAACTTCAACGTGAGGATCCGGGTGACCGCCGCAACGAGGTGCGACCGTGGCAACCGGCCCGATCGCAGCGCTGCCAGCAGCCCGCGCTGTGCCGCGGCAAGATTCGCCGGCATCAGCAGCATGTCGTCGCCGGCCAGGATCGCCCGGACGGCCGCCTCGCCCGCCGACCATCGTTCGGTCACCGGCGCCATGTTGAGCGCGTCGGTGATGACGACACCCCGGAACCCGAGTTGCGTCCGCAGCAGACCGTTGATCACCTTGGCCGAGAACGTCGCCGGCATGCCCGGGTCGATCGACCGTACGTCGAGGTGGCCGACCATGACCATGTCCGTACCGGCGGCGATGCCGGCCCGGAACGGCGCGAGGTCGACCGAGGTCAGTTTGGCCAGTGGCTGGCTCAGCACCGGCAGCGCCTTGTGGCTGTCCACATCGGTGTCGCCATGGCCCGGGAAGTGCTTGATCGCGGTGGCGAGGCCCGCGCTGCGCAGCCCAGACACGGCGGCGCCGACCTGCGCGGAAACGTCGGTCGCGGTGCCGCCGAACGAGCGCGACCCGATCACCGTGTTGCCGGCGTCGGCCAAGACGTCGGCATCGGGCGCGAAATCCGCGGTCAGACCGATCGAGCCGAGATCGTTGCCGGCGGCGGCCCAGGCCGACCGGGTGAGCGACGGATCATGCGCGGCACCGAGTGCCATCGCGCTCGGCAGTTGTACGACACCCGACCGCAGCCGGGTCACCACGCCGTACTCCTGATCCGTGCCGATCAGCAGTGGCGCGCCGTCGGGCAGCTTGGCCGCCGCACCCTGCAGGCCGGCGTCGAGCGTACGAACCTGAGCCGCGGACGCGATGTTCGTGGTCGTGTTCGTGGCTTCGGTCGGGTCATCGGAGGTCCGGCTAGCGAGGATGACGCCGCCGAGCCGGAATTTGGTGACGATCTCGGCGGGCGTGGCGACACCGGCCATCCGTTTGTTTGCCGCCGCGGCCGCCGACGTGACCTTGGTCGCGTTCTCGCCGTACAACTCGGGCACGAGGACCTGGCCGACGAGATCCGCATCACCGAGCGACGCCGCGACCGTGGCCGCTTTGCTTGCGGCCGGGTCGGTCTGGTCGGACGTGGACGGCGACGGCGACACGGTCGGGAGGCCGGCAAACGGTCCAGTGGACAATCCCGTCGGTGCGTTTCGCGCCGCACTATGACACCCGACGAGCCCAGCGGCGAGCACGAGTGCGGATATGGCAAGCCTCGACGACCTGGCAAGGCTCGACGACGTGGCCGGGCGCCGACGCGCCACCGTGATCACCTCCGGGCCGCGACCGGGGGCCAGCCGGGCCAATCGAACGGGCCGTCCGTCGTGGGGGTGGGGACGGCCCGCTCACGCTAGCCCGGATCGAGGCTGTGCGCGACCGGGAGCGCTACATCGATGTCCGTGAAATGCCAGGTCAGCGCGCACGTACGGCGGGGCGGATCCGGTTCGGACGCGAGCACTAGACCGGAAGCTTGAGATCGATCTCCGTCTCGGACTCGAGCGCGGTGCTGACCGTGCATGCCTTCGCGTGGACTCGCAATGCGACATCGTGGAAGACCCGCGCGGCGTCCGGATCGCCCGGGGGCAGCTCGATGTCGTAGGTCATCGTGATCGTCCTGAGCCGGTTCGGCGTGATCTTCTCCGATTCGACGGTCGCTGCGAGCCGGACGAGGCGATGGCCGCGCTGCGCGGTCAGCGGCTCCACGGTCACGATGTTGCAGCCACCGAGCGCCGCGAGCATTAGCTCCACCGGCGTGAACGAGCTGTCGTCGCCGCCGGTGCCGAAGTTCAGCTCGGCGCCACGGCCGTTGCGGGCAACGAATCCGTCGGCCGTACGTTCGACCGTTACGTGGTATCCCATGCGCCCATCATGCCCGTGCGCCCGACGCCGAACGCACCGGCCGAAGTTGAGCGCTAGGTGTGACGTACGGGTAATTCACTAGCCGGGCGGCCGGCAAGCGATTAGCGTCATTCACGGACTCACCGATCGTTCAATTCCACTGGCGGACGCCGATCACGGCGTACCCGTGCTTATGACTGCGACGGAGGCATCGTGACCGCGAGGGCGCCCGACCCGCCGCGGGGCCGGCGACCAGGCGGACCGCCGACGCGTAGCGCAGCCGCGAGGCGCATGACACCGCCGACGCGTAGCGCAGCCGCAAGGCGCTTTGGCTGGTCGGCGATGTGGCCAACGCTCATCGGAGTCGCGCTGCTCGCGGTCACGCTGGTCGGCCTGCGCGATCGGTTGCCGAGCGTCTCCGCCGTCGGGCACGCGCTACGGACGGGCGCTTTGTCATGGGTGCTGATCGCCGCCGCCTGCGAAGTCGTTTCGATGGACATGTTTGCCCGGCAGCAACGCAGCCTCTTGCGGGGCGTGTCGGTGCGGATGTCGCTTGCCCGGGCGCTGGGCGTGACCTATGTCCGATCCGCTATCTCGACAATCGTGCCGGCCGGCTCCGCCGTATCGGCGGCGTATGCGTTCCAGCAATACCGGCGCAGTGGCGCCGACCGCGAACGGGCGACCGCCGTCACGGTGTTGTCCGGCGTTGTGTCGATCGTCGGCCTGGGCCTTCTCTACGTGATTGGCGCGGCCGTCCTCGTCGCTCGCGACCCGATCGGCCAGTGGCGGGACCACCCGGCGACACTCGCCGCCCTCGGGGCCGGGTTCGTCGCGGTGGCCACAATCTGGTGGGGCATCAGACGCCTTGCCGCGACACCGGTCCCGGAGCCGTCGGTGGCTGCCGAGACGGGCGTGGTCTCCGAGAGCGCGTCGATGGCTCTTCGCGCGGCCGACTCCTGGTACGGCCGCATGACCGCCAGTGTTGGCGTCTTCGCCCGGGACGCGATCCGGGCCGGCCGCACGGTGTCCCCGAGCCGGATGGCGCTCGTCACTGGATTCGCCGGCGCGAACT
>DASQPR010000495.1:0-12988 GCA_035643815.1 Micromonosporaceae bacterium
ATCGTGTCAGAGGAAATTGGGTCAAGCGTGGTATAGCAGCGGCCTACAGCAGCCGTCGAGGTGGGCGATCTGCGGCGCACCATTGCCGACCGATCCGTGGGATTGTGGTGGAGTGGGATTCTTCGATGCTGCAGTAGCGGCCGCCAATGAGCGCGCAGCTGCGCAGCGAGCCGAACGAGGTGAGGCGTTGCCACCGCCGGACTGGAACGACATTTCGGCGTCGGTCGCGCTGGAACGGCTGATTTGGAGCGGCGAGCACGCGGCGGCGGCGATGAGCGACGTGGTGGCAAACCGGACCGGCTTTGGTTTCACTATCCATCTGCGATGGACTGGCGAGGAGCCCCGTTTACAGAATCCAGTTCGGCCCCGAGGCGGCGCCTCGACCGGCGTCAGCCTGATCCTCGGCGACGGACGAGAGGTGTCATCGGATCGATTCGCCGACGGCGACGACAGCCCGCAATTGCTTAGCCAGGGCGGCAGCACGAGTGGAGGCGGACCGTACAACGAGGCGGAGGCCCGGTATTGGTCGACGCCGTTGCCGCCGGTCGGATCGCTCACACTCCTTTTCGAATGGTCCGAGCAAGGCGTGGCGCCCGTGCAGGTTCCGTTGGATGCGGAGGCGATTCGTGCGGCGGCCGCACGCAGTCTGCGGTTCTGGAACGAGGAGTTCTGATGCGGGGGTTCAGATTTCCGGATACGCCGTGGCAGCGTGAACGTTGGGAAATCCCCGCCGCCGTCCCGGGTGCGACGCTGATCTGGCGCGATCGTACGACAGCCCTTGGCCTGACCGGCATTTACGCGTACTCAGACATCGTCGAGTTCACGCTGACGATCTGGCTCCGACAGCTACCTGAGTTCGACCACCTCCACCGCATGCGGCAGCACGGGGGCGGCGGAGAGGTGACGCCTGACTTCCTACGAGTCGGTGTCATCGTCGCAGACGGCCGCACGGCAACCAATCTCGACGACAACGATGCTTCGGCGGATCTCGTCTTGGCGTTCCACGGCGGATTCGGCGGTCCCGGCGGCGAAGAACAGCGGTTGCGGATGTGGCCGCTGCCGCCACACGGGCCGTTCGCGCTCGTGGTGGAATGGCCAACGGTCGGCCTGGCCGAACGCCGTGTCGAGCTGGACGCGCGCGCCATCAATGACGCGGCTGCGCGGGCCGTGCCCGTCTGGCCGGACACCACATCGCCGGGTGGGTGAGTACGGGCAGGGTGGAGTGGGCGGCGTTATCGCTGTCCCAGCTCGCGGTCGCCGGGATCGCGCCGGGATCGCGCCGGGGTTGACACGCCGAGATCGACGCGGTTGACCCTAGGATGTCGAGATGCGCCTTGATCTTTCGTCGTTGCAGGACACCTTCCGCGGCTCGCTTGTCACGCCCGCCGATCCCGGCTACGAGGCCGCCCGTGTGCTGTTCAACACGCGTGTTCGGCGGCGGCCAGAGGTGCTCGCACGCTGCGCAGATACCGACGACGTGGTCGCGGCCGTACGGTTCGCACGCGAGGCGCGTGCGCCGATCTCGGTACGCAGCGGTGGCCACCACGCGTGCGGCTTCTCGCTGGCGGACGGCGGTGTCGTGGTCGACGTGGGCGGGCTGAAGAACGTCTCGTTCGACCCGGCCACCGGTACGGTCGTGGCCGGCGCCGGATGCAGCTGGCGCGATATCGACCGCGTGTCATATGTGGGCTTCAGCACCGAGGGTGAGGCGGGACTCGCGCACGGGTACGCACCGCCCGGCGGCGAGTGCCCGACCGTCGGAATCTCCGGCTACAGCCTTGGCGGCGGGTACGGCCTACTGAGTCGCCGCTTCGGGCTCGCCTGCGACCACATCCTCGCGGCAACCGTGGTCGACGCGGACGGCAACGTGCTACGCGCGTCGGCCGACGAGAATCCAGACCTGTACTGGGCGCTGCGCGGGGCGGGTGGCGCCGGCCTGGGTGTCGTGACCGATCTGACGTACCGCCTCGATCTCGTGCCCAAGACCCTGTACGGCGGCGTCATCGCGTGGCCGATCGATCAGGCCGAGGACGTGATGCGCCTCTACCGCGACCTGTACGCCGGCCGCGAGGACGACCGACTCTCGTTTTACATGGCGCTCACTACCGATCCGTACCCGGAGGGAGAGCAGATCATCGTCCTGTACGGGCTCTACGTCGGCCCGCCGGACGAGGGCGAGGCCGCGCTCGCACCAATACGGTCGCTCGGCCGGCCGGTGTTCGACGGACTCGAGTCGATGTCGTACTGGGACTTGCAGACCGCGCTCGGCGACGAGATCCGATACGGCCTGCAACTGAAGTGGCGTGGCGGGTACTTCAGCGACGACGGGTTCAACGACGACGCGTTCGCGGGCATCGTTGACTCGTTCCGGCGCATTCCGTCCGGGTACACGATGATCCGCTTTGATCTGCTCGGCGGCGGCGCGGTCGGCACCGTACCGGCCGACGCGACCGCGTTCGTGCATCGGTCGCGGATGTTCTACATCTCGGCGATCTCGTTGTGGCAACACGATGACGAGGCCGAGGCCGGCATCGCTTGGGTGGATGGGCTGATGGACTCGATGCGGCCGTACCTGTCCGGCGAGGTGTACCAGAACTATGCGGATGAGGACCTCGACGACTGGCAACACGCCTATTACGGCGCCAACTACGCGCGGCTGCAGCAGGTCAAGCAGCTCCACGACCCGACCGATTTCTTCCACCATCCGCAGAGCATCCGCTTGCCGTAGCGGCCACTCGCCATTCCTGTTGCTACGGCGTTTGATCCGGACCGGGTGGCGCGGCGGGCTTCGAACTCGCCGTGCCGGTCCGGCCGCAAATCGCTCCGCCAGGGTCCGCGATCTAGCGGGTCTGCGGTGGCGGTCGGGTGGCGGTCGGGGAAACTGTATCTGTGGCGTCACGCGATGAATCCGGTCTGGATCGGCGAGCGCTCGCCGAGGCTGGCCGGGCGCAGGCCGAGGAATTGAGCGCCGCTGGAGTGGCGGCGGTTGCTGTCACGTGGGTCGACAACGTCGGAGTGACCCGGGCCAAGGCCGTGCCGATCGCCCGGCTCTCGCATGCGGTCGCGTGGGGCGTCGGCATGTCAGCCGTCCACGACGTGTTCCAGATCGACGACTCGATCACGGTCGGCCACTATCTCGGCGGTCCGGTCGGCGACGTACGCCTGCACCCTGATATCGGGGCGCTCGCTGTCCTGCGGGCCCAACCGGGCTGGGCGTGGGCGCCGGGTGACCGGTGGACCCAGGATGGTCAGCCGTACCCACCGGATCAGCGGACTTTCGCGCGACGGATGGTCCGGGTCGCGGCAGAAGCTGGCTTGACCCTGCGGATGGGCTTCGAAATCGAATGGTATCTAGCCCATCCCGACGGGTCGGCGGCCGCGACTGGGCCGGCGTACGGGATGACTCGGCTGATGGAGGTGGCCGACTATGGTCGTGATCTGCTGGAGGCATTGGCAGCGCAGGATGTGCCGGTCGAGCTCTACCACCCCGAGTACGCCGCGAGCCAGTTCGAGATATCGATCGCCCCAGACGATCCGGTCGCGGCGGCCGATCATGTGATCCTGACCCGCGAGACGGTCCGCGCGGTTTCGCGCCGGCACGGCCTGCGTGCCTCGTTCGCCCCAGTGCCGGTGGCCGACAAGGTGGGCAACGGAATGCACCTGCACATGTCGATGCTCGACGGCGACGGGCGCAACCTGTTCGCGGACGGCAACGGGCCAAGTGGGCTCACCGGCCCCGGTGAGTCGGCTCTGGCCGATCTGCTCGCGCGGTTGCCGGGGCTCGCCGCGATCAGCGCTCCCAGCGTATCGAGCCACCTCCGCTTGATCCCGCAGCGCTGGGCCGGCCCCTATCAATGCTGGGGAGTCGAGAACCGCGAAGCGGCTCTCCGCTTCATCCCGGGCGTGGTCGGCACCGGCCAAGGCGCCGCCAACGTCGAGATGAAATGTGTCGACGGGTCCGCTAACCCGTACCTGGTTGTCGGCGCGGCGTGCGCGATCGCGGCACAGGGCGCGATCGCAGGACGAGCGCTCCCACCGGGCGTGGACGTCGATCCAGCTACGCTGCCGCACGATCGGCGTCCACCGCGCCTGCCCGACACGGTCGCCGACGGCTTGGCCGCACTGTTCGCTGACGATCAGCTCATCGCCGCGCTCGGGCCGGAGCTGGCGGACACGTTCCGGTCGGTTCAACTGGCCGATGCCGCATGGGCAGATGGGCGCTCGGCCGAGGAGATCACGGACGCGGTCCGGTGGCGGTATTGAGCCGCGTCGATCTTACTGGACTTGCGCTGGTTGACGGTCACTGCCACCCGGTGACCGTCGAACCGCTCTCCGATGCGGCGTTCGCGTTGTGGTGCACGGAGTCGGCGTACGCGAACGAGTCCACTCTGGATAGCCAACTCGGTCACGCGATCCGCCGGTGGTGCGCGCCGGTGCTCGGATTACGCGCGCACACGGCGGTGCATGATTACCTGGCGGCCCGGAGTGACCTCGGTGCGGATGAATCGGTCCGGCGATTGATGCGCGCGGCCGGTCTCGCAGCGATGTTCGTCGACACCGGGCTGCCTACCGCCGGGATGCTCAGCGTCGCCCAGATGTCCGATCTCGCCGGCGCGTCCGCATGGCCCGTGGTACGGCTGGAGACGCTCGCGGAATCGATTGTCGATGGCAGCGACGCATCCGGGTTCGCGACTGCCACGAGCGCTGCCCTTGATCGCGCATTCGCCGAGGGTGCCGTGGCGGCCAAGTCGATCGCGGCGTACCGCCACGGCCTGGACCTTCCACCGCAACGGCCAACCGCAAGCGAAGTGCGGGCGGCGGCGGGTGCCTGGATGCGCGCGCGAGCCGCCGGTCACGCGCGGCTCTCCGATCCCGTTCTACTGCGTCACCTGCTGTGGTGCGCGGTGGACGCACGCTGCCCGATCCAGCTGCACACCGGGTTCGGCGACGCCGATGCGCACCTCATTCGCGCCGATCCAGCCAGGTTGCAGCCGTTCTGCGCCGCCACCCAGGACTCGGGTACGCCGCTCGTACTCCTGCACTGCTATCCGTATCAACGCGGTGCCGGCTGGCTGGCACACGTGTATCCGCACGTGTATGTCGATGTCGGCCTTACCGTCGGCTATGTTGGCGCGCGCGCCACCGCTGTCCTCGGTGAATTCCTTGAACTCGCGCCGTTCGCGAAGATCATGTACTCGTCGGACGCGTACGGTCTCGCGGAGCTCTTCCTGGTCGGAGCCGCGCAGTTCCGGCATTCCCTCGGTCGGGTCCTCGGCGATTTCGTCGACGACGGCGCGATGAACGTCGAGGATGCGCGCGCGGTCGCCGTCGCCATCGGGTCGGGCAACGCGACTCGGCTCTACGGCTCGCCGCAGAACGGGGCTCCTAGCGGAGGTCGGTGAAGAAGTCGGCGATGTCGTCGGCCAGTAGGTCCGGTTCCTCGATCGCGGCGAAATGGCCGCCGCGCGGGAAGACTGTCCAGCGCCGGATCAGGTAGAGCCGCTCGTACCAGGAGCGTGGCGGTTGTCCTTCCGGTACGAACTCGTTAGCGAAGACCGCCATGGCCGTCGGTACGCATACGGTATCGGCCGGACCGATCGGCGTGCCGTACCAGCGGTTGTCGTAGTAGTCGCGCATTGATGACGTGATCGACCCGGACGCCCACCAGATGGTCAACATCGTCAGGAGGGCGTCGCGGCCGAACCGGGCGTCAAGGTCGCCGCCGCTGTCCGACCAGGACCGCCACTTGTCCAATACCCACGCGGCCAGCCCAGCCGGAGAGTCGTTGAGTGCGTAGCCTAAGGTCTGCGGCCGGGTGGACTGGACAGCGCTGTAGCCGCGCTCGGTCTCCTCCCACCGCCGGACGTGGTCGACGTAGGCCTGTTCCTCGGCCGACAACGGCGGCGCGCCCGGCCCAACGTAGGGCCACATCTCCGCCGTACTGAGGTGGATGCCGATCATCCGGTCGGGTTGTGTCAGTGCCATCTGGGTGGCCACGCCGGCGCCGAAGTCGCCGCCGTACGCGCCGTAGCGCTGGTACCCGAGTCCCTGCATGAGTTGATGCCAGAGGCGGGCGACAAACACTCGGTCAACGCCCGTGCGCGGCGGGCGTTGCGAGAACGCGTAACCCGGAAGCGACGGTACGACCAGGTCGAACCGATCGCCGAGCCGGTCGACAAGCCCGAGCAATTCGGCGAATGTGCTGGGCCAACCGTGGGTGAGAACGAGTGGCACCCCACCACCGGGCGCCCGGTGGTGGATGAAGTGAAGGCGTACGCCGTCTACCTCGGCGACGTGGTGCTTGTAGCGGTTGAGGTCACGCTCCTGCGCCCGCCAGTCGAAGCCATCGGACCAGTAGGCCAGCAATGCCAACAGGTAATCTCGGTCGGCGCCCTGACTCCAGGGTTCGCCCGGTGCCGGGTCGGGCCAGCGGGTCCGCCGGATGCGCTCGCGCAGATCTTCCAGGGCCGCCTCCGGCACCGCGACGGCGTACGGCTCGACGTGCATCTGCCGATGGTAACGGCGGCAGCGACGTTCGTGACCCGGCCGCGCGGGCCATCGACGCGTCCGATCGTCATCCGGCCAGGTGACCCCACCGCGCCTCGAGCTCGCGCCACGTGCCGTACGCGACCGAGCGTCCCGACGTGAGGACGAGCACCTTGTCGGCCTGATTCAGGGCCGCACGCTTCGACGTCGAGCCGATCACGGTCAGCCCGTTCGTCCGCAGCGCATCCCAGAGCGCGAGCTCGGTCGTCACGTCCAACGCCGAGGAGACGTCGTCCGCGATCAGCAGCTCGGTACGCGGCGCGAGCGCCCGTGCGAGCGCGACGCGCTGCAACTGGCCACCAGACAGCCGCGTGCCCTTGTGCCCAATCAGCAGCGACAACCCGGATCCGGCGGCCGCCAGGTCGTGATCGAGTTGGGCGGTCGACGCCGCGGTCAGCGCCTCGACGTCATGGCCGAGCCGGATGTTGTCCGCGAGCGAGCCGGAGAACACGCGCGGCAGCTGCGCCACGTACCCGACCTGATTCGGCCGAAGGAACATCTCGGGTTCGGTGACGGCCACACCATTCCACCGCAAAGCGCCGGTGTGGTGGACGATGCCGGCGAGCGCGCGTAGGAACGACGACTTGCCCGCACCGACGGGTCCGACGACGAGCACCAGCTCGCCGCGTTCGACCGTGAGGTCGATGTCCGCTGCGGCGACCGTACCGTCCTCATGAACCGCGCTGAACCGCGACAGCTCGAGGCGCTGGAGCGGGTGGCGCGGCGCGGGCTCCGGCGTCGGTGCGGTGCCGGCCGAGATGTCCACGCCCGGCACATTGCCTGAATAGTGCGCGATGCCGGCCATCGTCGCGGTGCGTCGCGTCCAGACGCGCGCAGACGGCAACTGAGAGATCAGCGACGCGGTCGTCCACGCGAACCACCGTGCCGCGCCGAGCGTCGACACCGCAACGAGCGTGGCCGCCGACGACAGCCGGCCGTCGAGGAAGAGCCCCCAGGCGCCGATCGGCAACACGCCGGACAGGATCGAGGGTGTCGACCTCGCCCACACTTGGATCGAGATCTCGCGGCGCTGCCGGTCGCTGCGCTCGCGGTCAAGCCGCGCGAGGTGGGCGAGTACGGGACGCGTCGCGCCGGCGAGCTTGACCGTACGCGCCGCGGACAGCGACGACACGAGCGCGGTGGCGAACGCGGCGCGCGCCGCGACGGTCCGCCGCGCCGACGCCGCAAGGCCGGGTCCGAACAGCGTGGCGGCGAGGCCGGACAGCACCATCGTGCCGGCGAAGAACAGCGCCGGTACGAACGATCCAGAGATGACCGTCATCGCGATCAGGGTGACCACGCACGCCGCCTGGTCGACCACGTTGTCGGCGAGGATCACCACGCGTTCCGTGTCGCCGCCCTGCGCGATGACCTCGGCCGGCGTGTGCGCGCTGATCCGCCGCGGCCCGGTCTGGCCGTGTACGAGGCGCAGGCTGATCCGCAGCATCTGGCGGACCCACCACTCCGGGAACAATCGACTCGTGTAATACGGAATCGGCGCGGTGCACGCGAGCGCCGCGACGATGCCCACCGCCGGCCACAACAGCCCGCCGGTGCCGTCCACGAGGTGCGCCCACAGCCACGGCAGCGCGGCCCCATCGAGGCCGAGAACCACGAGTACGAGAAACAGCCCGACCGCGGCGAGCCCGTAACGCGGATCGTTCGCGGAGAGCCGCACGATCTCCAATAGCGTCTTCGGCTGTGGGGGAGCGGGTAGCGTCGGCGGCTCGGTCCTCGCCGGTGGCGTCATCGTTGCCGCCCGGTCGCGGGGCAGGACGCCATCCGCGACGGAGTCCCCGCCGGTGTCCGGCCCGGCGACGCCAACGCCGTCGCCGTCGCCGGTCGCGGTGACGGCGTCCGGCCCGGCCGCGTCGACGCTCTCGCCGCCGCCCACATCGACGGCCGTGGTCGTGCCGCTCGAACCGTCAATGCCGACCCCGTCGGCCACACCGCCGCCCGCCGTCACCGCGACCGGCGCATTGCTGCGGGCCAGTAGGTCGGCGAAGCGCCGTGACTCGACGAGCGGACCGGCCTCCAGCAGCTCACCGTCGGCGAGCACCACGACCTCGTCGCACCGCTGCACCGACGACAGCCGGTGCGCGATGACGATGCCGATGCGGTCGCGCAGCAGTCGCTCGGTGGCCTTCTGTACGCGCATCTCGGTGACCGGGTCGAGTCGAGCGGTGGCCTCGTCCAGGATCACTACGTGCGGATCGCGTACGAGGATCCGCGCGAACGCTACGAGCTGCTCCTGTCCGGCCGACAGCGCGTGGCCGCCGTCGCCGAGCCGGGTGCGCAGCCCGTCCGGCAGGTCGGCGACCCAGCCGCCGAGGCCGAGCTCGTCCAGCGCCGGTCCGGCGCGATCGATGAGATCCGGATCGAACAGCGCGATGTTTTCCGCCAGCGTGCCGGCCAGGATGTCGGTGCGTTGCGGAACCACCGCGACCCAGCGGCGAAGTTGTTCGACGTCCAGGTCGAGCACGTCGGCGCCGGCCAGGTATACGGTGCCCGGCGGCACGTCGACGGCGCGCGTGAGCACCTTGGCGAGCGTGGACTTCCCGGACCCCGTACGGCCGATCACCGCGTACGAGCGCCCGCGAGCGAACCGCAACGTGATGTCGCGCAGCGCTGGCGGCCGGTCGTCGTCGACGCCGCGCGTCCCGTACCGGAACGTTAGGTCGCGTACCGCCAGGTCCCCGTCGGTTGGCACATCACCGTCCGCGCGCTCCTGCGGCGAGGCGCGCAGCAACTGGACGCGGCCCCAGGCGCCGAGCGCGTACTGAAGCTCCGGGACCATGCGGCTGACATGCTCGACGGTGCCGGCGAACGCGAGCGCCAGCAGCCACACCGCGGTAAGCCGCGCGCCGTTGACGCGTCCATCGGCGAGCGCCCAAGCGCCGCCGATCACAATCGCAGCGACGCCGCCGCGCGTCACGACAGATGCGACCACGGTCACCCACGCCGAGCTGGTCCACACCCGTCGACCGCGTTCCAACACCACGCTTGCGCGGCGAGCGTAGAGCCGGAGCACGTACGGTCGAGCCAGGCTGGTTCGTACGTCGTCCTGCCCGTGGATCGACTCCTCCATCACGGCGGCGAGATCGGACCAGGCCTCCTCCTCGGCCATGCGGGCGGGCGTGATCGCCTGAGTCGGCCGGCGCAGCCGCACGATGAGGACGACCGCGATGGCGAGCATGGCAACGCCGGCCGGCCACCACACGGCCACCGCAATGCACGCGGAGAGCGCGCCGATCGCAACCGACTGCGCGATGCGTACGCCGGCTCCGCGTACTTCGGACGCGACCTGGTAAACGTCGCCGTCGATCCGATCGAGCAGCTCGCCGACGGGCGTCGCTTCGAGTGTCGGGAGATCCTGACCGAGCGCGACGCGGCACAGTTGACGCCGTACCGCCGCCGACCAGTCCGCGGTCAGACGTGCCGCGAGCAGCCCAACGACGAGGTCGCCGACGACCCCGACGACGAGCGCGAGCGCGAGCATCGCGAACAGCAGCCGCGAACGGTACAGCAGCACCGGGCCAGCCAGACCGGCGGCCGTCGCCTGTCCGGCCGCACCGAGCGCGAGCAACGTGACCATGAAGGCGGCACGCCGGGGCGAAGCGGCCCATAGGTCGCGGAACAGGTTCATGGGTCTCCCGGTACGGGCGGATGAGCCTCTAGCCTGCGCCCGGGACGCACGGACGCTCAACGGGTTTTCCGCGGCCGCGACGGCGGTAATGTCTCGTTCCGCGACCGGCCCTCGCTTCTTCCCGATGTGCCGTGATGTCAGGTCGCGATCCGGCCGGCCCAGCGGGCACCATGATGCAACTGCGTGTCGGGTCAGCGACGTGCGTCGACAAGGCGCGACATTAGGGTGATGAGCTGACGCCGCTGGGCGGCCGTGAGCGGCGCGAGGAACTCCTCTTGGATGCCGTCAAGGACTTTGTCGAGTTCGAGAAGTTGTTCGATGCCTTCCGACGTGATCGTGACGACGTTTCGACGCTTGTGGTCGGGATCGACTGAGCGCTCGACCAAATTGCGCGACTCGAGCTCGGTCAGGGCAACGGTCACATCGCTGCGATCGATCCCGGTGGCCCGGCCCAGCTCGGCCTGACTCGCGGGCCCCCACTCCTCCAGTGCGGCGAGGAGTCGGTAGTGGTAGCCGCGCAGTCCGCCGCCGTGGGCCTCGAAACCGCTGCTGAGCAACGCTGAAGAGCGTGTGTACGCCCGACTGACCAACCAGGTTGCGCGTCCTTCGAGCCGAGTCGGAGTGCGGCCGGTGTAGTGGCGAGGCGTAGGCACCCGTCAAGCGTAACAGTTGTGGGTCGGACCAACACTTGCTATGTTGGCATTGTCAATATTGGTGCGGCCAACATAGGAGCGGGGCCGAGCTTGAACTCGGCCAGCCGCAGTCCGTGGCCGGTCTCAAACCCACCATCAAGGAGATCTGACAGTGAATGCCTCGCCAAAGAACGAGCCTGGACGCGTTCTCGTCGTCGGCCGCAGCCCGAGTGTGCTCGTCGCCACCGTCGACATCCTGCGAGCAAGGGGCTACTCCGCAGACGCGACGAACCAGTTCGACCAGGTCCTCGATGACTACGACGTCACCGATCTGGACGTACTGGTCTTCGGCGGCATGGTCCCCGCCGACACCAAGCAACAGCTGCGCGAGAACATCTCCGAACGCAACCCACATGTGACCTTTGTCCAGGGCCTCGCCGGTATCGCCGGTCTCATCGCCGCCCAGGTGCAGGCGGCGACCTCGACCAAAGCCGTCGACTGCGGCGAAATCAGGTACGACGAGGCACGGCGCTCGATACAACTCATCCTCAACCGTTCCGCCCCGGTCACCGTCGACGCATGGTGGGCCACATCCTTCGTACCCCCAGAGCCCAAGAGTGCATCGATGCACGTGTTCGATGGCCAACTCGACGCTGGATCCCACATCATCCGACTTCCAGATCAAGTGCCGTCCGAAGCATCCTTCGCCGGTGTCACCGTCGGTTCGTTGGCCCGCGTGTTCATCGTCGGCCCCATGCCCAATGCCGTCACGCGGCTGGCACCAACCTCGGCCACCGACAATCGACTTCCACAGGTCAGTCCGGTCACGACGAGCAGCGATGACCGATAACGCGAACATGGTCGCGTGGGGCACCCGGCGTGCCTGCGTGGCTACGCCCTCTGGCGTAGGGCGGCATACTCCCGCCGCCCGATGACACCGGCCCGACCGGCCGCCTAGCGTTGGCTCCGTTGTTGCCCGAAGCCGTTGTCCGGAGGCCGCCATCACGTTCGATACTGGCGTCATCGAGAACCCGCTCAGCGGCGAGCGCATCGTGATTCACACGACTGCCGCGGATTCGGGCGGCGCGCTGCTCGGCTGGGAACTGGTGCTCGCGCCGGGTGGTCGGGTACCGAGCAGCCATGCGCATCCGTGGCAGGAGGAGCGGTTCACGGTCATGGCCGGGCGGATGCGATTCCGGGTTGCCGGTCGGCGGACGATCGCCGGGCCTGGCACGACGGTGACGGTGCCGCCCGGCACCGTGCACAGCTTCGCTAATGCGAGCCCGCAACCGGCGCGCGTCATGGTCACGACCACGCCCGCGCTGTCCATGCAGGAGTTGCTGGAGACCGCCGCGGCGATGGCTCGCGACCAGCATGCGGCCGGCCGGAGCCGGCCTCGAGTGCTCGAACTCGCGCTGTTCATGCGGGACTTCGAGCGGGAGGTACGAGCGCCGTACGTGCCGGCCGCACTGGTGCGCATGGTCATGCGCGCGTTGGCGCGTCTAGCGGCCGCCATCGGCCGGGACAATGGCTACCGACGGGCTAGAACGTTGATCGGGCGATGAGTGCGATAGAGGTACGGGCGCTGGTCAAGCGGTACCACGGCGCGGATCGCAACGCCGTGGATGGCGTCTCCTTCGATGTGCCCGAGGGCCAGTTCTTCGGTCTGCTCGGCCCGAACGGCGCCGGAAAGACCACGGTAATGTCGATCCTCACCACGACGCTGTCCGCGACATCGGGTTCGGTTCGCATCGCCGGGCGCGATCTCGCCGGTGACCGCGCCGGCATCCGACGAGAGGTCGGGGTCGTATTCCAGCAGCCGTCGCTGGATGCGAACCTTACCGGCGAGGAGAACATCCGGCTGCACGCCGTGCTCTATGGCCTTTATCCGTGGCGGCCGCTTCGCCGGATGATGCCGGCCGGCTACCACCGCCGGGTCGACGAACTCGCCGATATGCTCGGCGCCCGCGACGCGCTGGATCGGCCGGTCCGGACGCTGTCCGGCGGTACGCGCCGCAAGCTGGAGATCGTACGCGCGCTGATGCACCGACCGGCCGTGCTGTTCCTCGATGAGCCGACGACCGGGCTCGACCCCGAAGCCCGCAACGACTTGTGGGCGTACTTGCACGGCATGCGTGCCCGGCATGGCACGACCGTGTTCCTG
>DASQPR010000496.1:0-3231 GCA_035643815.1 Micromonosporaceae bacterium
GCCGTCGAACTCGGTATGGGTGCCGCTCGCATCCACGATCAGACCCGTCGCGGCGTCCCGCAACCGTACCAATGTCGAGTCGTGAAAGCAGAATGCCGCGACAGGCCAGCGGCCCCAGACCGCGACAGGCCTGCAGACCCAGACCGCCGCGAGCGGCGGGCCTAGACCGCCGCGAGCGCCTTGCGCCACCCATTCTGGTCACGGGCTTCACCGGGCTGGTTCATCTCGGCGAACCGTACGATGCCCTCCCGGTCGATCAAGAACGTGCCGCGAAGCGAGAACCCGCGATCCTCATTGAACACGCCGTATGCGCGCGCGACCTCGCCGTGCGGCCAGAAGTCAGACAGTTGCCGGAACTGATAGCCCTGCTGGGTCGCCCATGCCTTGTGCGCGTACGGCGCGTCCACGCTGATCGCCAGCAACTCGGCATCGTCGTTGACGAAGTCACCGATGTTGTCCCGGATCTCGCACAGCTCGCCGTTGCAGACGCCACTGAACGCGAACGGATAGAAGACGAGCAGGACGTTCTTCTGACCCCGGAAGTCTGACAGTGTGACGTCCTGATTGTTCTCATCCTTGAGCGTGAAATCGGGCGCGACAGCGCCCACCGCGATCGGCATCGATTGCTCCATCTAACGCAGGGGTGACGATTCAGTGTCAGCATGCCACGGCCAGGACGAACGGCCCACGCCGGGCAGGAACGCACCGAGCAGACGCAGCGCTAGGGGCGAGGCGCGCAACAGCCACCGCGACCGCGACTCGCGGCCGACGTAACGGGAAAGGAGGACTCAGCGCTTCCCGCGCGCCGCCTTCGGCGCCACCAGTCGCGCGGCGCTCCAGTCGACTCCGGCGCTGATCGTTGACGTCTGGGCAAGCCCGGCGGTCGGCGCGGATTCGGTGATGTCACTCGGCTCGACGTGTCCGTCGCGGCCGGCCTTCGGCGTCAGCAACCAGATGACTCCGTTGTCGGCCAGTGGGCCGAGTGCGTCGACGAGCATGTCCACCAGGTCGCCGTCTTCGTCGCGCCACCACAGCAGCACCACGTCGACGACCTCGTCCGTGTCCTCGTCAACCAGCTCCCCAACCCGGTCGATCAGGGCGTCGCGGAGATCTTCGTCGACATCGTCGTCGTAGCCCATCTCCATAACGACCATCCCCGGTTCGATGCCGAACCGGTCCGCCAGGCTGCGTACGCCGTCAGCGGCCTGACCAGCGGTCGCGCTCACTGTCTGATGCCTCCTCTTCGGTTGCGACGCCGTTGCGACGCCGTATCGGGTAGTCCACACATTTGCCGTCCGGTGCGCAAGAGGCCCACCGTAACCGAGCCTAAAAGAGAACGGTACGTCTCACCTCCCGAGCAGCCCACGAGCACCCTCGATGATCGTCTCCGAGGAGATCAGCACGTGCTGGGCAGCCGGACCAAGAGGGACAAACGTGTCGATACTGGCCACACGTCGCGCGACGCCGACGAAACCCGCGTCCACGAGCGCCGACAGCACACCCTCCCCCACCCCTCCGGACCGGCGCGTCTCGTCCGCGATCAGGACGCGCCCGGTCGCGGCGGCCTGCTCGATGATGTCGGCGATCGGCAGCGGTGCGAGCCACCGTAGATCGACAATCCGGCTGCCTATCCCCTCAGTGGCCAGCGCATCGGCCGCCCGCAGCGACATCCGTACTCCGTTGCCAAACGTGATGATCGTCAAGTCCTCGCCGGAGCCGATCACGTCGACGCGCGCACGTCCGATCGGCGCGTGCGCCGCCGCCCAGTCGGTCGGCGCCGGGTAGTTCGCCAACCAGCCCCGGTCACCGTCGGAGAGCAGGTCACGTGTGTGATAGAGAGCGATCGGTTCGAGGTACGCACAGACGCTGCCGTCCGTGATCGCCGCGGCGAGGCACGTGCGCAGCAGGGCCGCGGCGTCGTCCGGGCGGCTGGGACACGCGACCACCAATCCGGGTACGTCCCGCAGGACGCCGACCGCGTTGTCGTTGTGGAAATGGCCGCCGAAACCCTGCTGATAAGCCAGCCCGGCGACTCGGACCACGAGCGGATTGCGGTACGCGCCCAAGGAGAAGTACTGCATCGTCGCCGCTTCGCCGCGCAACTGATCCTCGGCGGTATGCAGATACGCCAGATACTGGATCTCGGGGATAGGCAGCGCACCGGCGAGACCGGCACCGAGCGCGAGCCCGAGGATGGACGTCTCGTCGAGCAGCGTGTCGAAGACGCGATCGTCGCCGAACCGATCGCGAAGACCCTTCGTGACTCCGTACACGCCGCCCTTGGCCGCGACGTCCTCTCCGAACAGGATCGCTTGCGGCCAGGCCAACAGCGCGTCGGTGAGCGTTGCGTTGATCGCTTGCGCGAGCGTGAGTGGTCCGGCTTGCTCGGGCAGGCGGCCACCGAACGCGGTGACGCGCGCCTGGGCGGCACTCGTTGCCGTGCCGGCGGCAGCCTCGATCGTCTGGACGACTCGGGCCGAGCGGCGCGGCGCCAGGGGCGCGATGACTTCGGCGGCGGTCCCGAGCTTCGGCTCGCCGATGACCTGCTCCGCAAGCGTCCGGACCTGCCAGCCGATCTCGTCATACCGAGCCAGCACGCCGGCCGTGTCCACCACGCCCGCTTCGATCAGTAGCTGGGCACTGCGCACCAACGGATCGCGCTGGGCGTCCTTGGCGATCTCGGCACTGGTCCGGTAGGCCACCTCGGCGTCGGCGCCCGCGTGGCCCATCAGCCGTACGGTCGCGAGGTGCAGCACGGCCGGCCGCCGATTCTCCCGCACCCAGCCGGCCGCGGTGGTTGCCGCCTCGTACGTTTCGACCAGGTCGCACCCGTCGGCGGCTAGGTAATGCAGGCCCGGCCGGGAGCGCAGAACGTCGGCGACCCAACCGTCCGGCGACCGTACGCTCACACCCAGCCCGTTGTCCTCGCACACGAACAGCACGGGCAAATCGATCCCGCGGTACGTTGCCCAACCGGCGGCGTTCAACGCGGAGGTCGCAGCGGCCTGGTTCACCGACGCATCGCCGAACGAGCAGACGGCGACGACGGCGGCCGGCTGGGTACGGGAGAATCGGCGGCCGGCGGTGCTGCACCTCGCGACCGTACGGCTGATGGGCCATGCCGGCGCCGACGCGGAGGTGGCCTACCGGACCAGTGCCGAGATCGCCAAGGACGCACAGCGCGATCCGTTGGTGCGCAGTGCCCAGCTGCTGATCGAAGCGGGCGTGGTG
>DASQPR010000497.1:0-6410 GCA_035643815.1 Micromonosporaceae bacterium
CGGGCAACCGTGCGGTGACGGGCGGTGGCAGGCTGCCATTCCGGCCGGAGGTGGGGGTGATTCGCGGCCAGCGCGTCGGACATTCCGGGCGCTCCCCGCTCACCAGGGCGTTTGCGATTTCCGGGGCCGGACGTCGTTCCGGGGGAAGTTGCGGAGGCAACCATCGCAGTCCGGTACGTCGATGAATACGGCATTCATCCCATGTCATTCGCGCCGCGCGGCCTGTTTGCGTACCTAGGTCAACACGTAACGTAGTGAGAAGTAGCTGAGCCATGGGACCGGGGAGGCGTACTGTGACCGGCTTTGTCCATAGTCAGAATGTCGTGGTCCGGTCGCCGGATCCGACCACCGGTCGAGCCGGTGACCTCGAAGTTCCCGGCGCGCCGCGTTCAACTCCTCGCGAGTGGGCGCGGCGCCGTCGTATCGAGAAGCAGGGACGCCGGGTCGACGCCGCGCGCGAGCGTACGAAGGGCCGGCTGAACCGCCTCGGCAACGACTGGGTCCTGATCGACGCGGCCACGCTGGGCCTGCCGTCACACGAGTCGTTCCTCGCGATCGGACCGGGCGGGGTCTTCGCCGTGACCGTCAAGTCGCAGGGGCGCAACCGCGTTCTCCTGTCCGGCGACACCGTCCAGATCGCCGGTCGGCGACCCGATTATCTCGGTGAGACTCGCCGGCTGGCCGCGGCGATGTCCACCGCCCTCAGCCGGTCCGCCCGAGTACGGGTTCCGGTCACCCCGGTGCTCGCGCTGGCCGGGTCCGGGCTGATCAGCGTGTACGGCTTGCCGCGCGGTTGCGTTGTCATGCCCTACCGCGAACTGGACAACCTCCTGCGGGCGTACGGAGACCGCATAGCTCCGCGTACGGTGGACAAGCTCGCCTCGATCGCGCGGCATCCAGCGACCGCCATCGACGTAAGAGGTAGCGAACTCGTCTCGTCGTACACCTGGCAGTCGGGCGTTGCACCGGCTGACAAGCTCGGCCGCTCTCGGTAACGTCGCGGGGAGCCGATAACGAGCGCCGTGACGGGACCGCGACGCAGCGTGCGGCGGAAGGAAGGTGCACGTGGCTCATCTCGAGATGTCACTGACCGAGCCGTTCGCCATCCCCGCGTCCGAACTGGCTGACCTGTCGGCCGAAGATCTCATCCCCAGTACGGTCGACCATTGGGCCGACGCGGTCGATGGCGCGACCGAGCCATGCATCGTCATCGACGCCAAGGCGGTTGTCGCCGCGGCCTCGCCCGCGGCGTGCCGCCTGCTCGGATTCGCCGATCGGTCGGCCGCCGTCGGAGTGTGCCTGCACGACGGCGTGCTTCCGCTGATCGACTTCGCGGCGACGGCGAGCCCGTTGCCGGACACCGAGCTGGCCAAGATCCCGCCGGTGCAGGCATTACTTTCCCAACGCCTGGCGCGCGGGCTGCTGCGGGTGCGTCTGGGTGGCGACGTGGTCACGATCGACGCGGTGGCCACGCCGCTTCTCGAAGGCGGCCACGTCGTCGGCTCGCTCACGTTCTTCTGCACCGTCTGAGTCCTACGGCCTGGCCCGGCGGCTGGCCGTACGCTGTGGGCATGCCAGGTGTGCCACCGACGCGCTTCGTCTTCCTCGGACCCGAGGGTACGTTCGCTGAACAAGCGCTGCGCACCATCGCGGCCGCGGAGCGCGGCATACGTACGCCGATGCGCAGCGTGCCCGAGGCATTCGAGGCGGTGCGCTCCGGCGACGCCGACGCAGCCCTGGTGCCGTTGGAGAACTCGATCGGTGGCCAAGTCGGCGTCACCCTCGACGAACTCGCCGAGGGTGAGCCGCTGGTCATCACGCGCGAGGTCGTGCTGCCGGTGAACTTCGTGCTGGCCACACGCGAGGGCACGAAGGCCGACGACATCACGGCCGTGGCCGCCCATCCGCAGGCCGCGACGCAATGCCGTGGATGGCTCGGCCGCAATCTGCCGGACGCCACCGTCGTCGACGCGTTGTCCAACGCCGCCGCGGCACAGGCCGTCGCCGACGGACAGTTCCCGGCGGCGGTGTGCGCACCGGTTGGTGCGCAGCGGCACCGGCTTTCCGTGCTGGCCGAACAGATTGGCGACCACCCGGATGCCGTGACCCGGTTTGCGCTGGTCAGCCGGCCAGGTCCCCCACCGATGACGACCGGCGACGACATCACCTCGCTCGCCGTCTACATCGCACACGACCGGGTCGGTGCGCTGCTCGCCGTACTCACGGAGTTGGCCGTCCGCGGTGTGAACCTCACGCGTATCGAGTCGCGCCCGACCGGCGAGCGACTCGGCCGATACCTGTTCTTCCTCGACTGCAGCGGCCACGTCGCCGACGTACGGCTCGGCGAGGCGCTGCGCGGACTGCGTCGCATCTGCGCGGACGTACGGTTCCTCGGCTCCTACCCACGGGTCGCCGCGGACGCCGAGGGTGCGCCGCCGACCGTACGGCCACCCGGCACCGCGGAGGCCGACTTCGCCGACGCCGATGCCTGGCTCGCCCGCGTCAGAGCCGGCGAAATCGCGTAACGAAGGCACCCGCGCACACCCTACGATCTGCGGTGATGACCGTCCGCGTTCCTGACGTAGCAGCAGTGCGTGTGCCATGATTCCGCCATGGACACTGGGGAGTGGCGCCAGTCCGACGAGCTTGCGCCGGTCACGGACATCGAGGACGATGACGCGCCGCGCCCGTCGCGCCTGGCGTTGGCCCGGCGCCATTGGCGGGGTTACGTGACCCTGCACGGTCGCCGCGGCGCGGTGATCGGCCTCGGCATTACCTTCGTGCTCCTCTTCGCGTCGCAATGGATGGCCTGGGCCACCATCGCGCCACAGTCGGCCGGGTCCACCAGCCTCGACGCCAACGGGAATCCGACCGTCCAGCTGCTCACGAGCGGCACGTACGACGTCGGAATCGACGACGCCACCACGGCGATGACCCTCACGTACCACCTGATGTGGGTCATTGTGCTCGCGCTGGCCGGTGCGACTGTGTTCGCCTCCCGGCGGGCACGCCAACCGTTGTTCGGCGCCACGATCGGCGCGATCGTTGTGCAGTTCGTCGCGATCCTCCCCCTTTTGCGGCACCCCAAGGGGCTCATTGTCAACGCGATCGCCAACATCGCCGCCAGCAGCGGCGCCAACGAGTTGATCGTGACGCGGGGAGCGGGCATGTTTTGCGCGATGGCGGCGCTCGTCGTGCTGGCTGGCGCGATGGTGTTCGCGGTCCAGGGCAACGTGCTGCCGTCGACCGTCGCCGATGAAGAAGCCGACGAAACATTCGCCGGTACGCCCGAATTCGCGCCCGACATGCCGGACGTCGACGTCGTCGTCGACGTCGAGGTACTGCCCGAACAGCCGGCGATGTCGGACGGACATCATTCGGTTCCGCCGGCCATCGAAACGGCCGAACCGCTCGGCCAACCGGACGTCGTCGCGTTCACGGTGGAGCCCGTCGAGGGTCTTCCGGAGCATCCGGACGTGCCAGCGCCACCGCCGGTGACCGACCACAGCGCCTATGCCCGGCCGCTCGGCAACGACAAGTACCGGCGCTAGCCACCAGCCTGGTCGCCGACTGGTCCAGCGGCGGTTGGGCGATATCGATGTGATCGCCCTGCACGCACCCGGTACGCTCACGAATCGTGATTGACCTGCGGCTGCTGCGAGACGACCCCGACCTGGTCCGTGCGAGCCAACGCGCCCGGGGCGAGTCCGAAGCGGTCGTCGACACGCTGCTTGCCGCGGACGAGAGCCGCCGCGCGGCCATCGCGTCGTTCGAGTCGTTGCGCGCCGAGCAGAAGCAGCTGGGCAAGCAGATGCCCGCGGCCAAGGGCGCCGAACGCGACGCGTTGCTGGCTCGTACCAAAGAATTATCGGCGCAGGTCAAGACGGCCGAAGCGGCCGTGACCGACGCCGAGGCCGCGCTGCGGGCGGCGCAGTATGCGATCCCGAACGTGATCCAGGACGGCGCGCCGCCCGGCGGCGAGGACGATTTCGTCGTGCTGCGCGAGGTCGGCGATCGGCCCGCTCTGGACAACCCGCGCGACCACCTGGCGCTCGGCGAGCTGATCGGCGCGATCGACATGGAGCGCGGCGCGAAGGTGTCGGGTAGCCGCTTCTATTTCCTCACCGGAGTCGGAGCGCTGCTCGAACTCGCCTTGCTGCAAATGGGCCTTGCGCAGGCGGTCGAGGTCGGCTTCACGCCGATGATCGTTCCGGTGCTGGTCAAGCCGGAGTCGATGGAGGGCACCGGCTTTCTCGGCGCACACGCCGCCGAGATCTACCGGTTGGAGGCCGACGACCTGTATCTCGTTGGCACCAGCGAAGTGCCGATGGCGGCGTACCACGCCAACGAGATCATCGACCTCGACTCGCCGCGTCGCTACGTCGGCTGGTCGACCTGCTTCCGCCGCGAGGCCGGCAGCTACGGCAAGGACACCCGCGGCATCATCCGCGTGCACCAGTTCGACAAGGTCGAGATGTTCTCGTATTGCCGGCCGGAGGATGCCGCCGCCGAGCACCTGCGTTTGCTGGCCTGGGAAGAGGAGATGCTGGCCAAGGTCGAGGTGCCGTACCGGGTGATCGATGTCGCCGCCGGCGATCTCGGCACGTCGGCCGCGCGCAAGTTCGACTGCGAGGCGTGGGTGCCGTCGCAGGGTCGATACCGCGAGCTCACGTCGACGTCGAACTGCACGACGTTCCAGGCGCGGCGGCTGAACGTACGGTACCGGGACGCGAACGGCCGGCCGCAGATCGCAGCGACGCTGAACGGCACACTCGCAACTACCCGCTGGCTGGTGGCGATCATGGAGAATCACCAACAGCCCGACGGTTCGGTGCGCGTGCCGCAAGCGCTGCAGCCGTTCCTCGGCGGTCGGGATGTGCTGAAGCCCATCTAGGGCACGTTAGCGCCTGTCTCTGGCGCCTACGCCGACACATTTCGCCGATTCGGGCGCAATAACGCCGCCGTTGGCGAGTGTTCGCTCGCGCTTTGCGCGAGAACCCCCAGTGTTTGCCCAGCTCGGAGTAGCGTTGTCGCTCCGACCTTGGAGGTACGAGGTGACGGACGTAACTGTTCCCTCGGATCTGGGACCAACCGCTCCCCGATCCACGACCAACCGGCACGCGACCGCACCGGCAATCCCGGGCCGCACGCGGGCCGCACATCGAATGCCACGCGACGTCGTCGACCGTGGCCTAGCAGACCGCAGCGTTGTGGACCGTGGCGTCGTAGACCGCGGCCCGGCCGGCGGCACACGGGCCCGGCATCCGGCCGATCGTCGGCGGCCCGGGCTGCCCGGACTCGTCGCCACCGACCTCGACGGTACGGTCGTACGCTCCGACGACACGGTCTCCGGGCGTACGTTTGCCGCGTTCGCTCGGATGAAGGCGGCCGGCGTTCCGATCGTCGGCGTGACCGGCCGAGGGCCGCGCCTGCTCGACCTGAGCCGCCGCGACCTGCCGGTGGCCGACTATCTCGTGCTCGCGCAGGGCGGCTACGTCGTCGACCTGAGCGCCGGGCCGAATCCGGTGACGCTGTTCGCCGAGTCTTTGCCGTGCGACACGGTGGCCGAGGTCATCGACCGGATCGAGGCGTACGTCGGGCCGTTGTCGGTGCTCGTTGAGCCGGTCGACGCGCCGGACCCGTTCCTGTGGGGCGATCGGCATCCGGCCTGGCGCTTCGCTGACGCCGTCCATCCGTGCAGCCGAGCGGAGGCCATGTCGACCCCGGCCGTGAAGGCGTTCGCCCACTCGGACACGTTCGGCGTCGACGAGTTGCTCGCCCTCGCGCGGAGCATCGTCGGACCCGACGTCGTCGAGATCACTCAGGCCGGTCTCGGTTATATCGAGATCTGCCCACGCGGGGTCACGAAGGCCACCGGTCTCGCCGTCGTTGCGACCCATCTCGGCGTCTCGGCGAACGACGTGCTCATCTTCGGTGACATGCCCAACGATCTGCCGGCCTTCGGCTGGGCTGGCTGGAGTCGCGTCGCGGTCGCGAACGCCCACGCCGAAGTGCTGTCCGCGGCCGACGAGATCACGTTGTCGAACGACGACGACGGCGTAGCCATCTACCTGGAGCGACTACTGTCGGACCGGTGAGCCAACCGTCGCATCCGATCGCCTCTTACTCGTCCCCGCGCCGATGGCCCATCGGTTCCCGGCTGCCCCGGCTGATCGCGACGGACATAGACGGCACCCTGACCCGGCCCGATGGTTCGGTGTCCCCACGATCCGCCCAGGCTCTGCTGGCCGCGTCGGCCGCCGGCTCGCATGTGTTGCTCGTCACCGGTCGTCCGGTCCGGTGGCTCGTTCGGGTGTACGCCTACCTTCCGAAGCCGTACCCGGCGGTCTGTGCGAACGGCGCCGTCGTCTACGACCCGCGTGCCGACGCCATCGTCTCGGCGCGCACGA
>DASQPR010000498.1:0-2160 GCA_035643815.1 Micromonosporaceae bacterium
GTCGGCATCATCGTGCCGCACACCGTACGGCTGATGGCCGGGACGAGCTACCGCGTAATCCTGCCACTGTCGGCGCTGTTCGGCGGTGCCTTCCTCGCGCTCGCCGATCTCGGCGCCCGGACCCTGACGGCACCGGACGAGATCCCGATCGGCGTCGTCACGGCGTTTTTCGGCGCGCCGTTCTTCATTGTCATCCTGCGTACGTCCCGGCGGCTGTGATGCTGCCCGACGAGGCTCCCGGGATCAGTACGCACGCCGTTGCCGTACGCGACGTGGGTGTCGTTCTCGACGGCACCGAGATCATTGCCGGCGTCGACCTGGACGTCGCGGCCGGTGAGTGGCTCACGATCATCGGGCCGAACGGCGCTGGCAAGTCGACACTCCTGCGTACGGTCGGCGGCCTGCTCGACTTCACCGGTTCGATCGAGCTGTTCGGCACGGCGTTGGCGCGGATGCGACGTCGTGACCGGGCCCGGCTCGTGGCCAGTGTGGCGCAGGATCCGGTGGTGCCGCCCGGTATGGCGGTGATCGACTATGTGCTTCTCGGCCGTACCCCCTATATCCCGGCGCTGGCCAGCGAGTCGCAAGAGGACCTGGACGCGGTTGAGGAAGTGTTGGCGCGGCTCGACCTGCAGCGGTTTGCCGGCCGCCGCCTGGAGTCGCTGTCCGGCGGCGAGCGCCAGCGGGTGTTCCTGGCCCGGGCCCTGGCCCAGGGGGCCAAGTTGCTGCTGCTCGACGAACCGACAAGTGCGCTTGACATCGGGCATCAACAGGACGTGCTCGAATTGGTCGACAAGCTGCGTCGCGATCGCGGCCTCACCGTCGTGGCGACGATGCACGACCTGTCGATCGCGGGTGAGTATGCCGAGCGAATGGTTCTGATGGCCGATGGCACGGTGGTGGCCGCCGGCACGCCGCGCGACGTGCTGACCCAGGAGCTGCTGGCTCGGCACTACCAGGCACAGGTGCGAGTGATCGACGGCGAGCAGGGTCCGCTCGTCGTACCGGTGCGCCGCTCGCGCTGACGCCTACTCGTTCATCTGGATGACGGAGAACGAGGCGCCCTGCGGGTCGGTCAGCACCGCAAAGCGGCCGATCGGGATATCGGTTGGTGGCACGACTACGATCCCGCCCAGCTCCTGGACCTTCGTGCAGGCGGCGTCGCAGTCGGCGACATCGAAGTAGACGACCCACTGCGGGTGCATCTCGGCCGGCCACTGTGGACCGCTGATGTCCATCATGCCCGCCACGGTTGTGCCGTCGACCTGCAATTCCGTGTACGGCACCTCGGTGGCCTCGCTGGCCTTTCCCGTCAGACCGAGCGCGTCCCGGTAGAACGATGTCGACGCCGACACGTCACGGGTCAACATTTCGTTCCAGATCAGCGAGCCGGGCTCGTTGACGATGCCGGCGCCGGCGAACGTGCCGGCCTGCCAGATCCCGAACGCCGCCCCGGTCGGGTCGACGAACAATCCCATCCGGCCGAGATCCATCACATCCATCGGCGGAACGATCGCCTGGCCGCCGGCGTTGGCAATGCGAGTCGCCGCGGCGTCGGCGTCGTCCACCGCGAAGTATGACGACCAGACGATCGGCTGTCCGTCGGCCATCAGCGGCCCGGCGCCCGCGACCGCTTCGCCGTCCAACTCATATCGGATGTAGCCCCCGTAGTCCTCGCTCGTCTCGGTGGCCTTCCAACCGAACAACGCACCATAGAACGCCGTCGTCGCTTCGATGTCCGGAGTGCCGAGATCGACCCAGGTCGGTGTGCCGGCCCGGTAGGAAATCTTGCGCATCAGCCGTCCCTTTCGCTGGCGTCGGCTCCGCGCCGCAGTGCCGATGATCGATCCGGCGACGCGGAGCCCTCGGAAAGGGAGATGGTCGCACCGGCCGCCGACATTCGCGCGGCGAATGACACGAACGTGGAGCGCCTTACCAGCAACGACAAAGTGTCGCCCGGTTCAGCGACCCGGTGGTCGCCGGATCAGGCGATCGCGGCCGGCAGTGGCTCCGCGTGCACGATCGCGAGCCGTGACACCGCGCGAGTCAGGACGACATACAGGCGATGCAGTCCGCGCGGCTCGGCGGCCACGATGGCGGCCGGTTCGACCACGATGACGTGGTCATATTCGAGACCCTTGGCGACCGTCGCTGGCAACA
>DASQPR010000499.1:0-2725 GCA_035643815.1 Micromonosporaceae bacterium
ATCGCTGTTGTTGCCGCCCTGCGGGGTGGAGATGCTCACTGGGGCCTCTTGGTCGAAGTGGGATGGCGGGTGGGGGAAGGGCGCGTCCGCATCGTGATAATCACGCCGGTCGCCGTCAAGTGCGCGAGTCTACCCTCGATAGCATGGATCGGTGACTCCCGCCAACCTCGCCGAGACCATCCTGGCCGCGGCCCGTGCCGTCCTCGCCGAGCGCGGCCTCGACCCTTCCGCATTGCCCGAATCGACCGCGGTGGAGCGTCCGCGCAGCCCGGAGCACGGCGATTACGCGTCAACGCTGGCGCTGTCGGTGGCGAAGAAGGTCGGCCTGGCCCCTCGTGATCTTGCCCAGGCGATCGCCGATCGGCTCACGGCGACGGCCGGAATCAAGGGTGTCGAGATCGCGGGACCGGGCTTCCTCAACATCCGACTGGACGCGTCGGCGACCGGCGAGGTGGCGCGTCTGGTCGTGAGCCACGGCGACTCGTACGGCGACAGCGAGGCGCTTTCCGGACAGAAGATCAACTTGGAGTTTGTCTCGGCCAACCCGACCGGCCCGCTGCACATCGGGCATGTCCGGTGGGCCGCCGTGGGCGACGCGCTCGCGCGCATCCTGCGAGCGGCCGGCGCGGAGGTCGGCACGGAGTATTACTTCAATGACGCGGGCGGCCAGGTCGATCGATTTGCCGAGTCGCTTTACGCGGCCGCGGCCGGGCAGCCGGTTCCGGACAACGGCTACGGCGGCGGATACATCGACGACATCGCCGCGCAGGTAGTCAAGAAGGCGCCCGACGTGCTCGCTCTCCCGGCCGACGAAGCGACGAAGGTGTTCCGGGTCGAGGGCATCGCGCTCATGTTCGACGAGATCAAGGCGTCGCTCGCCGCGTTCGGAGTGCACTTCGACACGTTCTTCAACGAGAAGTCCCTGCATGACCGCGGTGAGCTCGACCTCGCGCTGCAGCGGCTGACCGACGGCGGACATGTGTTCGAAAAGGACGGTGCGACCTGGCTGCGTACGACCGACTTCGGCGACGACCGGGACCGGGTCGTCCGGCGTTCGGGCGCGGGCGTCTGGACGTATTTCGCCGCCGACTGCGCCTACTACCTCGACAAGCGCAGCCGTGGCTTCGACAAGGTCGTCATCATGCTCGGTGCCGACCACCACGGCTACATCGGCCGGATGCGCGCGATGTCGGCGTGCTTCGGCGACGACCCGGACGAGAACCTGGAAATTCTCATCGGCCAGCTCGTCAACCTGTTCAAGGACGGCCAACCGCTTCGGATGTCCAAGCGTGCCGGCACCGTGGTGACGCTTGAGGATTTCGTCGACGCGATCGGTGTCGACGCAGCCCGCTACGCCCTGGCGCGTTACTCCGTCGACTCGCCGATCGACCTGGACCTTGACGTGTGGACCCGGCGCAGCAACGACAACCCCGTGTTCTACGTGCAATACGCGCACGCGCGCATCGCGAGCCTGCTGCGCAATGCGGCCGACCTCGGCGCAACGCGGGGCGACGACTTCGACCCGTCCCTGCTCTCGCACGACCGCGAGGCCGATCTGCTCAAGGCGCTCGCCGAATACCCCCAGATCGTCGCGACCGCGGCCGAGTTGTGGGAGCCGCACCGAGTGGCGCGCTATCTCGAGGACCTGGCCGGCGCCTGGCACCGCTTCTACGACGCCGCCCGTGTGCTGCCACAGGGCGATGAGCCGGTCACCGACCTCACGCGGGCCCGGTTGTGGCTCGTCGAGGCGGCCCGGATCGTGTTCGTCAACGGCCTTCGTCTGCTCGGCGTGTCCGCCCCGGAGCGCATGTGACCAGTGTGATGGCGCCCGACTGGTTGCAGCGGCCGGCCGATGTCAACGCGCTGGTGCCCGACTTCTGGCCACGTAACGTCGCGCGCGGCGCCGACGGCGTGCTGACCGTCGCCGGCGTACGGGTCGATGACCTCGCGCGCGAATACGGCACCCCGGCTTACGTGCTGGACGAGGCCGACGTCCGTGCGCGGTGCCGGGAGTTCCGGGCCGGGTTCGCCGGCGCGGACGTCTACTACGCCGGCAAAGCGTTCCTGAGCAAGGCGATCGTGCGAATTGTCGAGAGCGAGGGCCTGTCGCTCGACGTGTGCTCCGGCGGTGAACTGGCGACGGCATTGGCCGCCGACATGCCGCACGAACGGATCGCCTTGCACGGCAACAACAAATCCGTCGACGAGCTGACCCGAGCGGTGGACGCCGGCGTCGGTCGGATCGTCGTCGACTCGTTCGACGAGATCGACCGGTTGACGGCCATCGCCCGTGCCCACGGCGGTGCGCGCCCGCGCGTGCTGATCCGGCTTACGGTCGGCGTGGAGGCACACACCCACGAGTTCATCGCGACCGCCCATGAGGATCAGAAATTCGGCTTCTCGGTGGCGGGTGGGGCGGCGGCCGCGGCGGTCGATGCGATCCTGTCGGGCGACGTCCTCGAGTTGCGCGGGTTCCATTCCCACATCGGATCGCAGATCTTCGACACGGGTGGATTCGAGCTGGCCGCCCGCCGGGTGCTGGCATTGATGGCGACCGTACGGGACACGTATGGCGTAGACCTTCCCGAGCTCGATCTCGGCGGCGGGTTCGGCATCGCGTACACGTCGCAGGACCGGCCCTCGACGCCGGCCGAACTGGCCGGACGGATCAACGCGGTGGTTCGTGAGGAGTGCGCCGCATCGGGTCTGCCCGTGCCGCGACTGT
>DASQPR010000500.1:0-5975 GCA_035643815.1 Micromonosporaceae bacterium
TCGCAGTTCCCGGCGGCTGAGCCGTCGACGGCGGGCCAGCGCGTCGATCCATCCGATCGCGGCTGTTGCGGGTAACGCTCGGGCGATCTCCCACGCCGTATGCAGTGGCGTTGTCAGGCGGATGCCGCGGTGGAGCGTGACCTCGTCCAAAGCGATGTGGGCGGTGCGCACAACGAGTCCGGGCATCGGCCGGATACGACGCGAGCTGAGCGCCTCGACGATGCTGTCCGGGTCGGCGAGATCGACACCCCATACCTGCGCCGCCGAGCGGCCGGTGATGACAGCCTCGACCGGAAGCCACAGCCCGGCGGCCCGGATCCGCACCAGTGGCGTGACGGCGAGTTCAGCGTCGATGTAGACACCGCGTCCCAGCCGCCGCCACGCGGCGCAGCGAAGCTGATCCGGGGTGAGCAGACCAGCCGCGATCGCGTCTCGGGCACGGAACGGACCTCGACGCAACTGCGGCGGACGATGCGCTGATCGGGGCACACGGCGAGTCTCGGCCCGGACGGCGGCCGCCAACGCACCGCGACGCTGTTCTGGGGACGACAAGGGTGGTTGTGGACGCCGCTCAGCGCGACGAACGGCGCGCAGTAGCGCCACCGAACGCGCGTGGTCGAGATTACGACAGCTCACGTTTCCGCCACTGGGACCGCGCGGCGACTGGCCAGGCGACCACGACGAACCTAACGTTGCGTCATGCTTACGTCGATGCTCGTGTCCTGCCCCGAGGCGGCCGTGGACGTGCACGGCGACACGATCGTCGTACGGTCCGGCGCTCTGAGTGGACTCTTCGCGTCGGATACTGAGATGCGCATTCCGCTCGCACTCGTGACTGGCGTACAGCTGAAGCATTCGTGGTTCCGGCGGGCCGTCATCCGGGTCGAGTTGACGCCGGCGTTCGGTCGGCCGGCGGTCGAGTTCGCGTTCGACCGCCGCTATCAGCGGGATGCGGCGACGTTGGTCGCGACCATCGAGCGGCGCATCGGTGTGCTCCTCGAGCGCATGCTGGCCGACGCGCAGGCGGACGGCCCGGCCCACGTCCGCGAGATGCTCCGCATGCTCCGGCAGCGAAGCGTGTTGACCGAAGCCGAATACGCGGCGCTCTCGCGCCGCGTCGCCGACGGCGCCGAAGTGACGGAGTGGCTCAGCCCGCCGGTTTGAGCCGTGGCGTGCCACGGCGGCGGCCCGGGGGTGACCGCCGCCGTGGTGTCATCATCGATGGGTGCCGCGCCGCCTGCTCACCCGGTGTAGCCAGCGAAGATGCTGGTGAACTGTAACGTCGACTGCGATATCGAGCTGCAGGTCGGGGACACACCGCCGCCCGGACAGCCGCCGTTGTCGCGGCCGACCGACCAGAACGCGAGCAGCCCGACGTGATTCTGGTTGGCCCATGTCACGAGCTTCTGCGCGTCGGCGATGGAGAAGATCGGCCCGGTGTCGTTGCGGCCGATCATCGGCGTGACACCGAGCATCGCGTAGAGCTGCGCCGTTGTCTTCGTCGGCCAGATCTGGGCCATCTGCGTCTCGACCGTCTGGGCGGCCGCGATGACCGAGTCACCCCACTCCTTGGTCGAGCCGTAGTCCATCGTCATCGGGTTCACGATGCCCACGTTCACGCCGTTGGATACGGCGTTGGTCAGCACGTCGGTGCCGATCGAGCCGACCAGGCCGAAATCGTCCGCGACGACCTCGAGCGTGTAGCTCACGACTGTGCCCGGCCGGTCGCGCTGCACCTGGGCGATCGCCTTGTTCATCGTGTCGATCGGGATGCTGGCCTCGACGTCGAAGTCGATGTGCTTGATGTTGAAGGCGTCGATGACCTGTTCGTACGCCGATGCCTGCTGCGCCTGCGTCGCGCAGACCGAGGACAGGTACGGACCCGCGGCGCCTCCGAACGACACCGCGACGTCACCGCCGATTGCCCGCAGCGCCGAGATCTCGCCGGCTATCCGGGAGTCGTTCAGCGCGATCGTGCCACCCCACGACGGCACGCAGCCGGCCGACGACCCGAGCACGAACGCGAGAGTGAAGAACTTCTGCCCGGTCGACTGCGCCACCTCCACGAGCGTCGGCGACGACATGGTGATGTCGATGTACGGCCATACCTTGGCCGAACCGGTGCCCCCGCCCCCGGACGCCGGCGTGGTCGCGGTGACGGTGGCTGAGTGGGCGGACTCGCCGGCCGTATTGGTCGCGGTGACGCTGAACGTGTACTGCGTGCTCGGCGACAGACCGGTTATCGTCGCGGACGTGCCGGAGACGGACGTTGCCTTCGTGCTGCCTCGGTACACGTTGTAGCCGGTCGCGCCCGAGGAGGCGTTCCACGACAGTGACACCGATGTGCTCGTCGTCGCGGTCACGGCCAAGCCGGACGGCGCGGCCGGTACGGTCGGGCTCCCGGTTGCCGTTGTCGCGGTCACGGTGGCCGAATGCGCGGACTCGCCGGCGGTATTCGTCGCCGTGACGTTGAACGTGTACTGCGTGCCGGCGGTCAGACCGGTGACCGTTGCCGCCGTGCCGGTGACCGACGCGACCATCGTCGTGCCGCGGTAGACGTTGTATCCGGTCGCCCCGGCCGAGCCGGTCCACGACAGCGACACGCTCGTCGACGTCGTACCGGTGACGGTGAGTGCGGTGGGCGCCGCCGGTGTAGTCACGGTTCCGCCCTGTCCGGTCAGCGTCACATCGTCGGCGAAGTACGTGCCCTGGGCGTACCAACCGTGCAGGTAGATCTGTGCCGACGCGGATGATGCGGTGAACGTGGTGGATAGCAGCGACCAGCCGGCCGCGGCTGGCGTCCAGGTCGACACGCCGCCCGTAACCCCGAGGAACACGTAGTTGCCCTGCACAAAGACCGACAACGTGTATTGCGACCCAGACACCACGGAAACGTTCTGAGTGCACTGAGCGTCGTCGGACGCGCTCGCGGCGCCCTGCAACGCGCGCGTACCGGCGTGCACCGGGCTCGTCACGACGGTGCCCAGCGAGCACGACCAGCCGGAGAGGTTGCCCGCTTCGAAGTCCCCGTTGGTGAGCAGGTTGGCCGCAGAGGCGGCGGTCGCCGGGACGAGTACGGCCGCAACCAGCAGCACAGCCGCGAGAGCGGACAAGAACCGGACCCGCGATCGGTGACGGGGTAGGCGAGGGCAAGACATGTGGACCTCCGGGACCAGACACGACATGGACGGGTACGGCACCACTAAAAAGAAAGTTTCCTAAGTGTTCGGCACGCTAACGCGTCACATTTGGCGATGTCAATGGCTGGCGCGCGCTGATGTGTGTCAATATGACGCGACGTCGGTCGATCGATGGCGCGATGCGCACGGCGGCAACGTCAGCGCGCGCGGCCCCGTCCGATTTCGACGGTGAGCGCATCGGCCGTCGGAGTCCGGCCCAGGACGTCGACGAGCACGTCACGCCCCGAGCGTTCGAGTCCCCAGCAGAAGATCTGCGCCGAAACCCAGTCGTACCAACCAGGATCGCCGGTCGACCAGTCACCCCGCGCGGCGCGGATCGCGGCGCGGAGGTCGGCAGCAATGATCGCCGCGAGCGCGTAGTTGACCATGTAGCCCGGCTCCTGCACGAGCTGACCCCGCATCGCCCACCAGGAGACCTCGCGGTGGGGTTCGATGTCCAGATACGTCGACGTCAGGTCGGCCCACACGTCGCTCGGGTCCCGCTCGGGGTCGGCGTGCAGCCGGATCTCGAACAGCGCCCAACACACGTCGAGCATGACAGCGGCGTATCGGCCTCGCAGCGACGCCGACTCCGGCACACCGGCGCCGAGCCAGTGCGCCTGCCAAGACGGCTCGGCCGCGTCGAGCGCGGTCAGTTCGGCCAACGCTTCGGTGAACGCGTCGCTATCCGGCCAGTCCGCGAAGGCTGGCCGCGTGTCGATCGCCGCGAGGTGGATCGCGTGCCCGGACTCGTGCATGAGCTCCGTCAGCTCACCCAGACCACCGGTCGTGTAGGTGGCCATGATCCAGGCTCGCGCCGGGCGTCGTGCGCCGTCGGCGAGGATGCGGGGACGACCGCCGAATTCCGTGTACGCGACGGGTACGGGCGGCCGATCGAGCCGCGGGAACAGGTCGAAGCCGACGCCGAGCGCGAGCGGGTCGGCGCCGAGCGAAGCGTGGTAGTCGTTGCTCAGCTCGCGGATGCGTCCGACGGGGGCGGCGGCGCGCAGCGCGCGCGAAGCCGCACCGGTTTCGTACCACCAGTCCCACGGTTCGATGCGTGCGTTCGCCCCCATGCCGTCGCGCCAGGTTTCCAGGATCGCGATGAGGTGTGCCTCGACGTCAGCACCGCTCAGGCCCAGGGCCGCGGCGCTACGGTCAACGGGCGATCCGTCCCTCGCCCAGAGGTTCACGCTGAGCGGCAACAATCGCTGGTACGGACTCGCCACGCCACCGTCGGCGTCGATCGTCTGCCAGACCGGTTCGAGCGCATAGAACAGCTGGCGGCGACGCTCCGGATTCGCTTCGTTGCCGAGCCGGTCGAGGACGCCGAGACGCGTGAGGGTGACATCGCCGACGTCGACCGCGCCTTGCGCTTGCGCGTACTCATCGGCGATGCGGGTGGAGAGCGCCGCAAAGCCCCGCTCCGCCGTGACGCCCCAGCTTTCGCCGGTGACGTAAGCGCGATCGGCATCGTTGTCGCTCGCCTGTGTCTCCGCAGATTGGGTAGTCCACTGCGCCATCACCCGGTACGCGTGGAGGTCATCCGGAGGCCAGGCCGGATCGACGACAACGGCGGCTAGGGCCGTGCGTGCAGCGGCGGCCGCCATCGCGGCATCCGTACGCAGGCTCGGCCGGATCTTGCCCTGTGCTTCGGCGATCGTCGCGCGGTCATGTCGGTCACGCGCCTCGAGATAGGCCTGCTCGGCCGCGGCGAGCTGGGCGTCCGTCACGGTCACAGCGTATCGGCACCGGCCGCCGGTGCGCGCCGGACGCGGCGGTCGGTCGCGTGATCTTGAAGTTATCCACAGCCCCTGATGCGTCGGCGTACGGACGTCTACATTGGCCACATGCGCGATGGGTCGGCAATCGGAGCGGCGACAAACGCCGCGACGACCGCGATCCGCGACGGTGATCTCGCCTCGGCCCGCGCGACCCTGCGCGGCGTCCTGGGCGAGGCATTGCCTGAGCCGGCGACCCCGGGCGCACCACTCGACGTGGATATGGCCGAGGAGGCGAGTCTCTATGCGGCCATCCTCGCCGCCTCCGGATCGGCGCCGGACGGTCTCGGCTACTCGGCGCTCGCCTACGAAACCGCGTGCCGCGATGCGCAACCGGGCTCCGATCAACGGCTGACGGCCGCGGCGACACATGCGTATCTGCTGCGCGCGACCGGCGATCCGGCCGCGGCGGTGCCGGTCGGGCGCGATCTCGCGCGGCAGCTAGTCGCCCGCTTCGGCGCGACCGATCGCCGGACTCTGGCCGCCCATGGCGATCTCGCGGTGGCGCTGCACGCGGCAGGGCACTGCCTGACCGGCCGACAGATCCTGCACCGCACCGGCGAGCTCGTTCGCAGCACGTACGGTCCCGGGGATGCACTCGGAGTTCGGATGCGGGACCGGCTCGCTGACCTGACGCGGCAATGCCGTGCGACGGATCGCGTCGGCGCCGAGTGCGACGTTGCCGTCAGGCCCGAGTCCGACGACGCCGTCGCGGGCCACATCTGCGGCCAACCCACCGCGACGGCGTCGATCTCGATCGGCGACCTGTTCGGCGACCTATTCGCCCGCGACGACGACGAGGGTGACGACCGCGAGGCTGCCGATCGACCGCCCACCGGAACGGTTGACGTCGCGGCGACGATCACGATCGATGGCCGTACGGGCCCGGATGTCGCCGGCGATGCGGTCCTGGGCGACCGGCCGGCATCACGGCATGCCGTCGACGCGGCGGTGCGGTCCGAGCAGCCAGCCGAGCGAGGGACCGACACCGGCACGGACGCGAGCGTCAGCGCCT
>DASQPR010000501.1:0-5115 GCA_035643815.1 Micromonosporaceae bacterium
GGCGACGCTCGCCGCCGCGACCGACGCATTCAGGCGTGCGGCCGAAGCCGCGGCCGAGCGCGTGGAACTCGACTATCTCGTGCTGACCGCGCCCGACCTGGGTGACGCACCGCGAACCGGATCAGCGCGCCTGATCGTGGCGGCGTGGATCGGACGCGACATAGCGGCCGGCGTGCCGGGAACGCGCCTCATCGACAACGGCCCAGTCGAGTTGGTCTGAGGCGGCTGTCGTCTGAGCGGCGGAGCCGCCGCGGTCGTCTGAGGCGATCGCCTGAGTCGGCGGGGGCGCGCCGCGAACGCGTGAGGCGGCGCGGGCAGCACCGTAGTTACCGCGCGGTACCATGCTCGCCATTCCGCCGACCCCCGGGGAGCCCGTCGATGTCCACCCGCCGTGTCCTGCCGCCCGCGATCGCGGTGGTGGTGATCGCGATCGTCGGTACGGTGCTGTGGCTGGCCAACCGAACCCCGTCGATCCCGACGACCACGCCGAAGGCGGCGCCGGCCGTCCGGTCGTGCTGGAACGTCGACTCGGCGACGATCGGCGGTCAGCTGCCCTGGTCTGGATCCGCGGTCGCGTGTACGGCGGCGCACACCGCCGAGATCGTTTCGGTCGGGCAGGTCGACCAGCGGCTCGTACGGACCGCGCAGAAAGCCAAGGGCCAGGACGCGACGGTCAACTCATTCGTGATGGCCACCGGTGCCCGGGCCGCGTGCCTCGACAAGGTCGGGTCGTACGTCGGCGGGGCCTGGCGCGGCGCCCAGCTGACCGTCTACCCCGACTTCGTGGCGCCGGCCAAGAACGGCTTCTTCGCCTGCGTCATCGCCCAGGTCGCCGACCCGGGCGGCCAGCGGTTGGTTACCCGTACGGCCAGCCTCGCCGGCGCGCTGACCGGTCCGGGCGCCGCGTCGCTCGGCATCGACTGTGTCGGAGACTCGTCGTCGGTGGCCACCGGCGGCGGAGCGTCGAGCCCGGCGCCGTCCGGAACGGCGGCCGCCGCGGGGCTCAGTTTCGTCGAATGTGGGCATCCCCACACCTCCGAGTTCGTCGGCCTTTACACGGTCACGCCGGCCAATGCGCCGTACAACGGGCCAGCAATCCAGAAGGCCGTCAGCGCTGGATGCCAGCAACTGGTCGATTCATTCGTCGGCGTCACCGCCGGACAGAAGCGCTCCGACCTGCGAGTTTCCGAGGTTGGTCCGGATTCGGCGAACCTCTGGGCGGGCAGCGACCAGACGTTCGCCTGCTACGCATCGGCGTCCACGCCGTGGTCCGGCTCGGTCAAGGGAATCGGGACCCGGGCGCTGCAGCGCTGACCGGATAGCCAAGACTGAAGAGCATGAGCCTCCCGCAGCTGCCGCCCCGACTGCTCGCGCCGGCTCCGGGCTGGTCGGAGAACACCGACGTCGTGGTCGTCGGTTCCGGCGTGGCCGGACTCACGGCCGCCCTACACCTGCGCGAGGCCGGGCTGCACGTCACCGTTGTGACGAAGGTCAACATCGATGATGGCTCGACGCGCTGGGCTCAGGGCGGGATCGCGGCCGTCCTCGATCCGTACGACACGCCGGCCGAACATGCCGCCGACACACTCGTCGCCGGCGTCGGCCTCTGCGACAAGGCCGCGGTCGACGTACTGGTGACCGAAGGACCGGCCCGCGTACGGGAGCTGATGCGCTGGGGCGCGGAGTTCGACCGGCATCCCGACGGCGCGCTGATGCTCACGCGGGAAGGCGGCCACCACGCCAACCGGATCGTGCACGCTGGCGGCGACGCCACCGGTGCCGAGGTCCAGCGCGCGCTTCACGCCGCCGTACTCCGCGACCCGTGGATCCGATTGGTCGAGCATGCACTGGTGCTGGATCTGTTGCGCGACGCGACCGGTCGGGCGTGCGGCGTCACACTGCACGTGCTCGGCGAGGGCTCGGAGGACGGCGTCGGCGCCATTCTGGCCCGCGCTGTCGTGCTCGCCACGGGCGGCATGGGCCAGGTGTACGCCACGACTACGAACCCCGTGGTGTCCACCGGCGACGGTGTTGCGCTCGCGCTGCGCGCCGGAGCGACCGTGACGGACATCGAATTCGTTCAGTTCCATCCGACCGCGCTCGTCGTGCCGTCGTCGCCGGGTGGCGAGCGCAGTGCACAGCAGCCGTTGGTGTCCGAGGCGATGCGCGGCGAGGGCGGACATCTCGTCGACGCGGACGGTAAGCGGTTCATGGTCGGCCAGCACGAGTTGGCCGAGCTGGCGCCGCGAGACATAGTCGCCAAGGGCATCCATCGAGTGCTCCTGTCGACCGGCGCCGATCACGTGTTCCTGGACGCCCGGCACATCCCCGATCTCGGCCGCCGGTTCCCGACGATCACCGCGTCGTGCCGGGCGGCCGGCATCGATCCGGAGACCGAGCCGATCCCGGTGGCGCCGGCGGCCCACTACGCGAGCGGCGGAGTCCGTACGGATCTAGACGGCCGTACGTCCATCGACGGTCTGTACGCCTGCGGCGAGGTCGCCTGCACCGGCGTACACGGTGCGAACCGGTTGGCCTCTAATTCGTTGCTGGAGGGGCTGGTCTTTGCCCGCCGGATCGCCGCCGATATCGCGCGGGACTTGCCACCGCAGGCCGGGCCCGTGACGGATACAGACTCCGGCCGGTCGGCTCGATTGGAGTCGACTGGATTCGCGTGGCCCGATTCCGGCGCCGGCTGGGCTGTCGACAACGCGGTTCGAGCACCATTGCAGCGTGCGATGACGGGGGGCGCCGGCGTTCTTCGATCCGCAGATTCGCTGGCATCCACCACGAATGAGTTGGCCGCGCTCGGTACCCGTCGGGCACCGGCGAATACGGCGAGCTGGGAGGCGGCGAATCTGGTGACGGTGGCCGCCGCGCTGGTTGCGGCCGCATCGCGGCGGGCCGAGACCCGTGGCTGCCATTGGCGGGAAGACTATCCGGTCGCCGATCCGGCCTGGCTCGGCCATTTATTGGCGGGAATCGCGCCGGACGGCTCGATCGCCGAAGCCTGGGAGCCAATGCCGTGATCGGGGAGACCGCGAACCTTCACGCGGTTGGCGCTCCCGCTGTCGGGCCGCCATCGGCCCGCCGCAGGCCCGCTTTCGGCCGCCATCGGCCCGCCGCGGGCTTGCTTTCGGGCCGCCGCCGGCCTGCCGCGGGTCCGTTTTCGGGCTGCCGCCGGCCTGCCGCCCGCCTGCTTTCCGGCCGCCGCCGGCCGGCCTTCGGCGCGCCACCGGGGCGTCAGTCGTCGCCTACGCCTTGCCCTTGGGTTTGCCGACGACAGCGCATCAGGTCGACGTCGCGCGATTGACGCGGATGCCATCAAAACGGGGGACGCAATGAAGCCGGACACTGCGACAATAAGCATTATGCCGAGCACTATTACCCACGCGTTCGAGGCGGTGGGACTCGACCCGGCCGGGGTCGACCGGGTCGTGTCGATGGCGCTCGAGGAGGATCTTGGCGGTGCCGACGGGGTCGATGTGACCAGCGTGGCGACCATTCCAGCCGATCAGTTGGACGTGGCCGACGTGGTCGCGCGCGCCGACGGCGTGGTCGCCGGTCTCGCCGTTGCCGCCGCCGTCTTTTCCCGCGTCGACAGTCGGATCCAGGTGGACATCCGCGTCGGAGACGGGTCCCGGGTCAAACGCGACGACGTTCTCATGACAGTCGCCGGCCCGACTCGTTCGCTCCTGACCGCCGAGCGGACGGCGATCAACCTGCTCAGTCGGATGTCGGGCGTCGCTACCCACACCCGCCGCTGGGCCGATGCTCTGTCGGGCACTGGGGCGACCGTGCTCGACACCCGGAAGACCACGCCTGGTCTGCGCATGCTGGAGAAGTATGCGGTGCGCGCCGGTGGCGGCACGAACAAGCGCATGGGCCTCTACGACGTCGCGATGATCAAGGACAACCACAAGCTCGCGGCCGGCTCGATCGCCGAAGCCTACCGGCGGGTGCGGCAGACGTTCCCGGATGTCACGATCCAGGTTGAGGTGGAGACCGTCGCCGAGGCGCTGGAAGCGCTGGACGCCGGGGCCGACTTCCTGCTTTGCGACAACATGACACCCGACGAGTTGCGTGAGGTCGTGACGGCCGTCGCCGGACGGGCCGAGCTCGAGGCGACCGGCGGCCTCACTCTGGAGCGCGCGCAGGCCTACGGGGAGACTGGCGTGGACTACCTTTCGGTGGGCGGCTTGACGCATTCGTCGCCCATCCTGGACATCGCCATGGACCTGCACTCGCGCGACTGATGGCCGTCGCAACGCTCGGCTAGCCGTACCCATGCAAGGTTTGGCGCTTGGTCGAAAGCGCAAGTCGCGGTCTAGGCCTGGTTGCGCTCAAACACCAGGCGCAAGCCCTTGAGAGTAAGCATCGGCTCGTGGTGGGTCACGGTCGTGCATTCATCGAGTACGACCGGAGCCAGTCCACCGGTGGCGATGACGGCGGCGACCGGCCGGTCGAGCTCGGCCTTGATGCGCTGCACAAGACCGTCGACCTGTCCGGCGAAACCGAACACCACGCCCGACTGCAGGCATTCCACAGTGTTCTTGCCGATCACGCGCGGCGGCCGGACGAGTTCCACCTTGCGCAGTTGGGCCGCGCGCGACGCGAGCGCATCGACGGAGATCTCGATGCCCGGCGCCAGCGGCCCACCGAGATACTCGCCGCGAGCCGACACCACGTCGAAATTCGTCGACGTGCCGAAATCGACGACGATGCTCGGCCCACCGAACAGCGTGTACGCCGCCAGCGTGTTCGCGACCCGGTCGGAACCGACCTCCTTCGGGTTGTCGATCGCGAGCTGAACGCCGGTCTTGACGCCGGCCTCGAGGATCACGGCGGGCAGCGCACCGTAGTAGCGCGTCAGCATCGTCCGCAGCGCACGCAACGCCATCGGAACCGTCGAGCACGCCGCCACTCCGGTGATTTCCACGTTGTCCGGCGCGAGCAGGCCGCGGAACATCAAACCCAATTCGTCAGCGGTGGTCCGAGCGTCGGTCTTGACGCGCCAGGAATGCACGATCTTGGCGCCCTCGAACGTGGCCAGGACGGTGTTCGTGTTTCCGATGTCGATGCAGAGCAGCACGAGCGCCAGCTTAGATGGGCGGT
>DASQPR010000502.1:0-5282 GCA_035643815.1 Micromonosporaceae bacterium
GGCGAAGCGCCGGTGCCGCCCTCGAAGCCGGAGATCGTGACATGGTCGGCCTTGCACTTCGCCACCCCGGCCGCGACCGTGCCGACGCCGACCTCGGCCACCAACTTGACGTGCACCCGGGATGCCGGGTTGACGTTCTTCAGGTCGTAGATGAGCTGGGCGAGGTCTTCGATCGAGTAGATGTCGTGGTGCGGCGGCGGCGAGATCAGGCCGACGCCGGCCGTCGCGTGGCGTGTCTTCGCGATCCATGGCCACACCTTGTTGCCCGGCAACTGACCACCCTCGCCGGGCTTCGCGCCCTGGGCCATCTTGATCTGCAGGTCGTCCGCGTTAACCAGGTATTCGGTCGTCACGCCGAACCGGCCGGACGCGATCTGCTTCACCGCGCTGCGCCGGCGCGGATCGTGCAGCCGGTCGACGTCCTCCCCGCCTTCGCCGGTGTTGGACCGTCCGCCCAGTGAGTTCATCGCGATCGCGAGTGTTTCGTGCGCCTCGGCCGAGATCGAGCCGTAGCTCATCGCGCCGGTCGCGAATCGCCTCACGATCTCGCTCGCCGGTTCGACCTCGCCCAGTGGCACCGGCGGCCGCTCGCCCGTCCGCAGCTCGAACAGGCCCCGCAGCGATCCGGCCTCGCTGGCCAGCTGGTCAACCGTCGACGTGTACGACTTGAAAACGTCGTACTGGCCGGTGCGCGTGGCGTGCTGAAGAAGGAACACGGTCTCGGGGTTGAACAGGTGCACCTCGCCGTCGCGCCGCCACTGGTATTCGCCACCGATCGCGAGATGGCGGCGACGCGGAGCGGCGTTCGGGTCGCTCGGGTACGCGTGCGCGTGCCGCGCGGCCACCTCCGCGGCGATCCCGTCCAGCCCGACGCCGCCAATCCGGCTCGCGGTGCCGGTGAAGTAGCGGGCGGTGAGCGCGGCATCGAGACCGATCGCCTCGAATACCTGCGCGCCGCAGTAGGACGTGACCGTCGAGATGCCCATCTTGGACATGATCTTCAAGACGCCCTTGCCCAGGCCGGCCACCATGTTGTGCGCGGCCGCCTCGGGGGTCACGCCGGTCAGCGCTCCGGTCGCGATCAAGTCGTCGACCGTCTCCAGCGCAAGGTACGGGTTGACCGCGGCGGCGCCGTAGCCGATCAGCGTCGCGATGTGGTGCACCTCGCGAGCGTCACCGGTCTCGATGATGAGCGCCGCCTGTGTCCGCGTCCGCTCCCGTACCAGATGTTGGTGGATCGCGGCCGTGAGCAGTAGCGACGGGATCGGTGCGAGATCCGCCGTACAGTCGCGGTCGGACAGCACGAGCACGCGGACCCCATCGGCGATCGCCTCGGACACATGCCGGCAGATCTCGGTCAGCCGGGCCCGCATGCCACGCCCGCCGTCACCGACCCGATAGAGGCCGGATACGCGTACGGCCTTGTAGCCCGGCATGTCCCCGTCCTCGTCGATGGACAGGATCTTCGCCAGGTCGTCGTTGTCGATCACCGGATACGGCAGCACGATCTGTCGACAACTCGCCGGACCGGGGTCGAGCAGGTTCGACTCCGGGCCGATCGTGGTCGACATGCTGGTCACGAGCTCTTCCCGGATCGAGTCCAGGGGCGGATTCGTCACCTGAGCGAACATCTGGGTGAAGTAGTCATAGAGCAGGCGCGGCCGGTCCGAGAGCGCGGCGATCGGCGTGTCCGTTCCCATCGAACCGATCGGCTCGTACCCATTACGGGCCATCGGCGCGATGAGAATCTTGCATTCCTCGTCGGTATACCCGAATACCTGCTGCCGACGGCGTACGGAATCGTGCGAGTAGACGACGTGCTCACGTGGCGGCAGCTCGTCGAGGTGCATCAGCCCGGCGTGGAGCCACTCTTCGTATGGCTGAGCGGCGGCGAGTTCGGCCTTGATCTCGTCGTCGCGGATGATGCGGCCGGCCGCCGTGTCGACCAGGAACATCCGGCCCGGCTGCAGGCGGCCCTTCTCGGCCACCCGCGCCGGATCGAGGTCCAGGACACCGGATTCGCTGGACAACACGACGAGCCCGTCGGTGGTCCGAAGCCATCGGCCCGGGCGCAGCCCGTTGCGGTCCAGCACCGCACCCACGATCGTGCCGTCGGAGAACGCGACGGCGGCCGGGCCGTCCCACGGCTCCATCAGGCTCGCGTGGAACTGGTAGAAGGCCCGTCGAGCCGGATCCATGGCCGGGTCGTTCTCCCACGCCTCCGGGATCATCATGAGTACGGAGTGCGGCAGGCTGCGTCCGGCCAGGTGCAGCAACTCCAGGACCTCGTCGAAGGTCATCGAGTCGGAGCCGTCCGGCGTGCATACCGGCATCAGGCGTTCCAGGTCGCCGCGAATTGCATCCGTGGCGAGCAGCGCTTCCCGCGCGGCCATCCAGTTGCGGTTGCCCCGGATCGTATTGATCTCCCCGTTGTGGGCGACGAACCGGTAGGGATGCGCCAGCGGCCAGGACGGGAACGTATTGGTCGAGAAGCGCGAGTGTACGAGCGCGATCGCGGTCGTCATCCGCTCGTCGTGCAGATCGGGGTAGAACGAGCCGAGTTGGGCCGGCGTCAGCATTCCCTTGTAGACGATCGTGCGCGACGACAGCGACGGCAGGTAGGCATCGAGGTCGCGCTCGACACTCTCCCGCTCGGCCTGCCGGCGCACCGCGAACGCGACGCGATCCAACTCGATGCCGGACAGCGGTTGGTCGTCCGGGCCGGTCGCGGCCAGGAACACCTGCCGGATCTGGGGCCGGGCGCCCTCGGCGCTCGTGCCCAGCCCGTACGGTTCGACGGGCACGTCGCGCCAGCCGAGGATCTCGGCGCACTCCGCCGACGCGTACTTCTCCAGAACGCTTGTCGCCCGGGCCGCCGCGGCGTCGGTGGTCGGGAGGAACACGAGCCCCGTTGCATACTCCCCCGGCGGCGGCAGGTCGAAGTCGACCGTCGCACGATAGAACCCGTCCGGGATCTGCAGCATGATGCCGGCGCCGTCACCGGTGTCCGGTTCGGCGCCGCGAGCACCCCGGTGATCGAGCCGGCAGAGCGCGTCCAGCCCCATCTGGAGGATCTCGTGTGACCGGCGACCGATCACATCCGCTACCAAGGCCAGACCGCAGGCGTCGTGCTCGTACGCCGGGTCGTACAGCCCGTACGGTGATTCGGGTTTGCGGGGATGCGTCATCGCCATGCCGGGCTCCTCGCAGCGTCGTCGATCGTGATGTGGGACGACGTCGGCCCTGGGCGGAACTAGAGTCGCTGAACTGAACCACAGTTTAGGCACCGCTGTTCACGACTGGGGATGAACGAGTTATCGCATCCCAGACCGTGGACCTGTGATCTTTTTCCTTCCATCGACGCCGCGGATCATGGGCGGCCGCACTGCCGCTGCCAGATATCCAAGTCGAAACCGGTGCGCGGATAGGTGCCCATTCATTCTGCCCGGCGCCGCCGAGTCCTCCAAACGGGCGGCGCCGGTCGTTCGACCGGTCAGCCACGAGAGCGCTGGCAGACATCGCGGCTGGTTACCGTACGGCTTCCGGCAGGTTTCGGCGGCGCGACCCGGCCTACGGACGGCGCAGTCCCCGAAGCGCCTGCGACGCGCGGCCGAGCGGCCCAGGCGCGAGCCCGATCGCCGCGTCCCGCTCGCGGACGGACGTGCGGGTGGTCGCCAGCGCCGCGCCGACCCGGCGCGACTGGCGACCGATGCGGATCACGTCTCGGCGCCGCTGAGCGAAGCGGTCCAGAGCCGCCGGCACGCTGGCGGCGTCGCCGGCTCGACCGGAACCGGCCGGCCCGACGGACTCGACGAGCGCCGCGGCATCTTCGAGAGCGAGACAGGCGCCGGTGCCGAGGTGATGGGACATCGCGTGGGCGGCGTCGCCGACCAGCGCGTAACCACCGCTACCGGCCCGTACGGCGAACGTCCGCGGCACCGGCCACAGCTCGCCGACCGCGTGCTGGATGAGGTCGGCCGGACCGGTCGCCGCGATGAGGCTGCCGATCGGGTCGTGCCAATCGGCGAACCAGCGCCGCAACAGCGCTAGCTGCGCATCCGGCGACTCGGGGCGCGCGGCGCCGGGCACCGTCGCCGTCCAGTAGATGCCGCCATGCGATGTCGAGCTGGCCGAGCCGCGGTGGCCGACGACCGCATAGCGGAAGCGGTGACCGCCGCCGACCGTTTCGCCGCCGCTCGTGCCGACCGACTGCCGGCCGAGCAACTCGACCAGTCCGGCCGCGCGATACCACGGGATCAGCGCCCGCCACGCCGTGCAGCCGGCCGACACCACGGTGGCCTCGGGCGCGAGACGCCGGCGGATCGCGCTGTCCACCCCGTCCGCGCCGACGACGAGGTCGCCCTGCCAGGTCTGGCCACCGCCCAGCACGGTTGGCGGTGCAGATGCCGGCACGTGAGCCGCCTGCGCGGTCACTCCCGTCCGGATGTCGACCCGCCGGCCGAGGCCCGCGACGAGCGCGTCGTGCAAGTCGGCCCGGCGCACGACCAGTGGCGTCTCGGCGTCGCCGGCGACCTCGGCCGGCCGTACCAGCCAACTGCCATCCGGTCGGCGGACACCGCGATCGTGAACCGGGGTTGCGATGGCGTCCAGGCCGCCGGCGAGGCCGAGCCGCTGCAAGGCGCTCACCCCTGACGGCCAGAGCAACAGGCCGGCCTGGTCGGCAATGAGCCGGTCATCGCGTTCGATCAGCGTGACGTTCCAGTCATTGCGCGCGAGGGCGCCGGCGACCGCGAGGCCGCCGATGCCCGCACCGACCACGACCGCCGTCGGCACCGCTACTGCTTCGTCGCGGACGCGGACGGAGCCGCGTCGCCATTGCCGGACCGACTATCCCCGTCAGATTCGTCGCCGCGGCGGGGAGAGGCCTGCACGGCATCGCCATCGGCCGCCTCGCTGCGCTCGCCGGGCGGACCGGCGCCGGCGGGTTTACGGCGCGCACCGGGCGGACCAGCTCCCGGAGGACCAGTATCCGGCGGCCCAACATCCGGCGGCCTAGTATCCGGCGGCCCAGCATCTGTCGTGGCGTCGTCGGTAACGTCCGCCTCGTGCTCCGGCTCGTCGCCGTCGGCCGCCTCCACGGTCGGTTCGGTGCCGCTCGCGGTGGCGCCGGCATCATCGCCCGCCGGGGTCAGGATCAACCGCGGACCCTTCACCCAAGCAGGAGAAGGAGCTGCTCCTCGACGGCATCGGCGTGCCCGACGTGACCACGAAGATCGCCGGCAAGCACGCCCTGATCGTGGTGCGCGGCTACGACTACAAGG
>DASQPR010000503.1:0-3241 GCA_035643815.1 Micromonosporaceae bacterium
GAGCCCTCGGGACAGGCCCAATTCGACGTAACCGAACCCGTCGGCGAGCGTGTACGCGAGTTCCTGGGCGGCGGTCGAACCCGCCTCCCGGATGTGGTAGCCGGAGACCGACAGCGGCTTGTAGCGCGGAATGTTGTGCGCGCAGTACTCCATCAGGTCGCCGATCAGGCGCAGATGCGGCTCCGGCGCGAACAGCCACTCCTTCTGCGCGATGTACTCCTTGAAGATGTCGGTCTGCAGCGTGCCGTCGAGCTTGGACAGATCGGCACCCTGCCGCTCCGCCGCCACCAGATACATGCAGAACACGGGTACGGCCGGGCCGCTGATCGTCATGCTCGTCGTGACGGCCTCCAGGTCGATGCCGCCGAAGAGCACGTCCATGTCCGCGGCCGAGTCGATCGCCACGCCGCAGTGACCGACCTCGCCGAGCGACTGTGGTTCGTCCGAGTCGCGACCCATCAGCGTCGGCATGTCGAACGCGACCGACAGACCACCACCGCCGGCGCCGAGGATCATCTTGTACCGCTCGTTGGTCTGCTGGGCATTGCCGAAGCCGGCGAATTGCCGGATCGTCCACGTCCGGCCCCGATAACCCGTCGGGTAGAGCCCACGGGTGTACGGGAACTCGCCCGGCCAGCCGATCCGCTCGAATCCCGGCACAACCGCGCCCTCGCTCGGCCCGTACACCGGCTCTACCGTCATGCCCGACAACGTGGTGAAGTCGGCATTGCGTTTGCGGGCCGCGTCGTACCGGGCCTGCCAGCGCTCGCGCCCAGCAGCGATGTCGCGTGCGTCCATGCGGCCCTCCAGGACTGCTCAACTTCGACGGCGTTGTCGTACTCGTTGAGTGTATGGGCTGCCCTGAACGATCGCTAAGGCACGCGGCACACGTCACGCAAAGTTCAGTGGTCGACCTCGCCACCCCGCTCGTCGTCGGACGCCGGACCGCCCTCGGATCGAGGCTTGGATGCGGGCGGCAGCATTCCGCGGACCCGGGCCTCGTACGCCGCCCGGCGCTCGTCACGATCCTCGTACGGTCGGGTCGAGCCGTGCCGGATCGCGTCGATGACCATCTGCGGCGTGAACGTCGCGAGGCGGGGCAGGCCGCCCATCCAGCGAGGCACCGTAACCACGGCCGGCCCGCCGCGGCGGACCAGCCGCAGGATGGCCCGCGAGACGTCCGGCGGGTCGACGGTCGGAACGCCGCGAAGCGGCAGTCCGTCGGTCATCTCGGTGTGTACGAACGTCGGCAGTACGGCCGATATCCGTACCCCCGAACCGTGCAGCTCGGCCGCGACCGCCTCGGTGAGCCCGACAACGGCAAACTTCGTGGCCGTGTACATCGCCGCGTTCGGCAGCGCGATCCGGCCGGCGATCGACGCGACGTTGATCACGTGTCCGCTGCCGCGGGCCACCATGCCCGGCAGGGCCGCGGCGAGACCGTTGACGACGCCACGCAGGTTCACATCGATCTGCAGGTCGCGCAGCTCGCCCGGGGTTTCCAGAAATGACGCTCCGTGTGCGACGCCCGCATTGTTCACCAACACGTCGGGCACGCCGATGGTCGCGAAAAACGTCGCGAACGACGCCGGGTCGCGCACATCGAGAACGTGCGCGGTCGCACCCGTCTGCGCGGCCGCTGCGGCGGCCGCCTCGTCATCCACGTCGCCGATTGCCACCTTCGCACCCGCACCGGCGAACGCCCGCGCGGTCGCAAGGCCGATCCCGCGGGCTCCCCCGGTGATTGCGACGGTGAACGCCATGTTCAGCCGCCGACCGTGATCCCCTGTGTGCCGCTCGAATATCCACCCGCACGGGTCGCGTCGTCGCCGACCGGACCGTCGTGGTCGACGTGGATGTCGTCCACCAGGATGTCGACGTTCGTCACGTCGAGGCCAAGCAGCGTCTCGACCGCGCTGATCGTCTTTTCGCGCACGGTATCCGTCACCGACGACACGACAAAGCCGTACTCGAGGACGATCGTGATCGACAGATCGGCCTCATTGCCGTTGAGCCGGACCGCGATGCCCTGTGCCTTGCTCTCGTCGCCGAGGTGCAGCTTCTCGCGGACCGAGGAGAGCAGGCGAACGGTGTCGCCGCCGAGGTCGTAAACACCGGGCACATCGCGTGCGGCGATGCCGGCGATCTTCTCGACCACCTCGTTGGCGATTGTGGTCGTGCCACGGCTGGCCGGAAGCGAGGCGTTGTTGCGGATCCGGGTCACCGCCGCCTGCGTTGCGCCGGAGATGCGTTCGCCGGCCTCGTCCGTTGCCTGCGCGATCGCCTCGCTGGCGCGGCCGGCCATCTCGTGGAGACGCTCGTTCACCCGATCCGCAGCTCCGTTGAAACCGGCGCCGGCCGATTGGTAGACACCGTTGCCGATGTGAGCGTCCGCCGGCGCGACATCTTCGGCGTGATCGGCCGCCGGGGCGGCCTCGTCGGAGTCGGCACCAGTGTTGTCGTCGACAACCGGATCGCCGTCGATCGCGCGCACCTCGGCGGAGTCGGCTGCCGTCGTCGGATCGGTCTGCGCCGGAAAGTCGGTCATGGAAATCTCCTCGGAGTGCACAACGTCCGCCAGCTGTCCCGGGGGAGCCTATCCAAGCCGCGCTCGCCGAAACAGACCTCAGTCATTCCCGATCCGTACCGTCGCGATTAATCAGGTCGCGCTCGATCAAGTATCGCTCGACCATCTCGCGATGCTCCGCTCTCACCTCGTCACGACGGCGGCGGTTGCGGATGAACGTATGATCGCCGCGCTTCGGCAACCACCATGGCCGCAACGGGTCGTCGACGGCTGGCGCCACGTCGAGGTGCGCCGGGAGTCGTCGGTTCCGAAGGTCGCGGCAACGACCACGTAGCTCCGGCTCGGGCGGCAGCAACTCGTCGTCGTTGTTAGCGATCACCAGACGCTGACCCGCCGCCGCGGCCAACTTGGCCATCGTCGACAGGTGGGGATCGGTGGTCGATCCGGACTCCAGCCGAGCCACGGTCGTCGCCGGTACACCGGCGAGCACGGCCAGTTCGCGTTGGCTGAGATCGGCCCGGCGCCGCAAGGCGGTGACGTAATCGGCGAGGCGCTCGGCGAGTTCGGGCGGCCAGGCCCGCTTGGTTGATGACATACGCGTTGTTGGCATGCGCCGAGCCAACGTGGCCGCTCGACAATGGTCAACCACGCGCGCGTTGATCTGGGGATAACTGCACTACCTGTGGAAAACGGCTCGACCAGTCGACCGTCGTC
>DASQPR010000504.1:0-8131 GCA_035643815.1 Micromonosporaceae bacterium
TGCTCGTCGGTCGCGAGGTCGGTCAGGTAGGGCGCCACCACGTCGTTGTGCAGCCCGAAACCGAGCCCCGAGCAGCCCGCCCGGATGATCTCCTCGAGCAGCACGCAGTGGAATCGGAAGTCGCCCGCCTGACCACCGCCGCCGTAGGACTCCGGCACGTCCATCCCGAGCAGCCCGGTCTTGCCGGCCTTGCGCCACACGTCGCGGTCGACGATCCCGTCCCGCTCCCACTGGTCGTGGAACGGGACGGCCTCGCGGAAGAGGAACGCGGCGGCCATCGCGCGGAACTCTTCGTGGATGGGTTCGTAGAGGTGCTGCTCCATGGTGACCGAGTCTGGCAGGTCGCACCGGTCGGCGACCAGCCCGCGCGTGGGTCGTCGGGCCGCCCAGCCGGTTCACCCTCCGGGCCGCCCAGCCGGCCTTACGCGCCGGGTCGGCCGGCGTGACGCGGCGGCCCGGCCGGTGTTAGGCGCCGGGCCGGCCGGGTGTGCCCGCGACAGCGTCGGCCACCGCGTCGGCCAACGCGTCGACACCGTCGAGGTCCAGGTGGCTGATCGTGATGCGTACGCCGGGCGGCGACGCCAGCCGATGTAGCGCCCCTGGCGCGACGGCGTAGCCGGCATCGCGCAGCCGAGCGACGGTCGCCGTCTCGTCGCCGCCCAGCAGCGGAACCCAGACGTTGATGCCACTGCGCCCGACCGCCGGTACGCCGCGCGCGACCAGCGCCGTGACGAGGGCTTCGCGCCGTTTCTCGTACGAATCGCGGGCATTGTCGACGAGCTTCGCGACCGACGGATCGGTCATCAGCGACAACACGAGCCGCTGCAACACGGTCGACACCCAGCCGGTGCCGACGCTTTGCCGTCCCCGTACCCGGGAAATGGTTGTTTCATCGCCCGCGACCAGCGCGAGGCGCAGGTCGGGGCCGAATGGCTTGCTGGTCGAGCGGATGAATGCCCACGACGTCGTCGCGCCGGCCAGGGCGTGCAGTGGCTGCACGGACAACTGAGCAGCGTGGTCGTCCTCGATCACGAGCACGTCGCGACGCTCCGCCAGGATCGCTCGCAGGGCAGCCGCGCGATCGGCGCTGACCGTGGCACCGGTCGGATTGTGCGCCCGCGTCGTCACCACGACGGCCCGCGCGCCGGCCGCGAGCGCCGCTCGTAGACCGGCCACCGTCGGGCCGTCCCGATCGACCGGGACTGGATGCGGGCGCAGGCCGAGCGCGGCCAGCAGATCGAGCAGGTTCGCCCAGCCGGGGTCCTCCACGGCCACGCGATCGCCGGCACGCAGATGGGCACCGAGCACGCGCTCAATGCCGTCCAGGGCCCCGCCGGTGACGGCAAAGGCGGCGCCGTCGAGGTCGATGCCATCGGCCGCGAACGCCGCCCGTGCGACGTCGATCAGCTCGGGCAGCGGCCCACCGGTCGCGTATCCACCCGCGTCAGCCGCGGCGACGGCCGCGAGCGCCGCGGTGAGCGGAGGACGCAGGCGCGGATCGGGTTCGCCGGACACAAGATCCAGAACACCCGGCGGTACGGCGATCCGCCGGCTCGCGCGCTCGCCGCTCACGGCCGGGCGAGGCCGGATTCGGGTGCCGTTGCGACCGGCGGTCTCCACGATGCCCCGTTGCCGCAGCGCCTGATAGGCGGCGGCAACGGTGGCCGGGCTGACCCCAAGATCGGCCGCGAGTGCGCGCACGGGAGGCAGGCCAGTGCCGGTCGGGAGTGCGTCCGAGCGCACGCCCGCCTCCACGCTGGCCGAGATCTCACTCGCCGTGCGGCCGGTGAACTGATAACGTACTGCCACAATATACGGACTGTACTAGAACAAAATCCCGAATCCAAGGGCGGTGGCGCCATGACCTATCCGGTGTCGGAACTGACCACCCCGAGCCGGTATCCGGAGCGGGCGACCTATGAGCGCGACGCCGCGCACGACGTTCTCGACTCGGCGTTCGTGTGCCATGTCGGCTTTGTCGTCGACGGCGCACCGCGGGTTTTGCCGACGCTGTTCGTACGGGTCGGCGAGACCGTCTACCTACACGGCTCGACCGCCGCGACGCCGTGGCTCGCCGCGCGCCGCGACGGCGGCCTGCCGATCGTCGTGGAGACCACGCTGACCGATGCGCTCATCCTGGCCCGATCGCAGTTCCACCACAGCGCGAATTACCGGTCTGTGGTCGCCCACGGCACCGGCCGACTCGTCACCGACCAAGCCGAGAAGCGCGCGGCCATGGCAGCGCTCGTCGACAAGGTCGGCAGTGTTCTCGCCGCCGGTGCTCCGGCCGATCCGGCTCGGCCGTTGGACCTGGCCGCCGACGACCTGCGCCGCAGCGCACACAGCCGGCCGCCGACGCCGGCCGAACTCGCCAAGACCGCAGTGATCGCGCTCGATCTCGTCGACGTGTCGGTCAAGCGGCGCACCGGCCCGGTCGGCGACGATGAGGCCGACCTTTCGTTGCCGTACTGGGCCGGAGTCGTGCCGTTGCACACCGGCGTCGGCATTGCGCAGCCGGCCGAGGGGGTCACGGTGCCGGCGCCGGCCTATGTCACCGTGGCCGCCGCACGCAAGCGTTCCCGCTGGCTCGAGGGTGCCGAGCTGGTGGGGTCGCACGTACGGATGCGGCCGATGACCGTGGCCGACGCACCCGAACTGTTCGCCGCGCTGGACGACCCGGATGGCTGGCCATATATGACGGTGCCGCAGCCGACCGGGCCGGATGGCTGGGTCGCGCTGGCCGAGGCGGCGGTCGCCGATGAGGAGCGCCTGGCCTGGGTGCAGCGGGATCTGGTCACCGGCGAAATTGTCGGTACGACCTCGTACTACGGAGTGAACGAAGCAACCGAGTCGCTCGTGATCGGCTGGACGATGGTCGCGCGGCCGTGGCGGCGTACGGCCGTCAACACCGAGACGAAGCTGTTGCTGCTCACCCGCGCGTTCGAAGAGCTCGGCGCCGGGCGCGTCGAGTTCCAAGTGGACGCGCGCAACGAACGGTCACAGCGGGCGGTCGAGCGGCTCGGTGCCACCCCGGAAGGCGTGCTGCGACGGCACAAGAAGCGCGGCGACGGGACATGGCGCGACTCGGTCATCTTCTCGATCACCGTCGACGATTGGCCCACCGTACGGAATGGCCTGGCCAGCCGGCTCGCAGCGCATGAGGATGGTGCTCGTGCTCGGAGTCACTAGCCTGTGGACGTACGTCGTCGGAACGGCACTGATCATCCTGTTGCCCGGTCCGAACTCGATGTACGTCCTGTCCACCGCCGCCCGTCGCGGCGTACGCCACGGTTACGCGGCCGCCTGCGGCGTGTTCCTCGGCGACGCGGCCATCATGACGTTGTCCGCGGCCGGAGTCGCGTCGCTACTCAAGGCCCAGCCGGTGTTGTTCGACATCGTGAAGTACGCCGGTGCCGCGTACCTCTGCTACATCGGGTACGGCCTGGTCCGCGGCGCGTGGCGACGCCGACACCACGGTGACGAGGCAGACTCCGTACCGGCGGAGGTGGAGGCAGCTGTCGAACCCGGCGCGTTCCGGCGGGCCTTGACCGTTAGCCTGCTAAATCCCAAGTCGATCCTGTTCTTCGTGTCGTTCTTCAGCCAGTTCGTCGATCCGTCCTACGCGTATCCGGTCGTATCGTTCCTGGTCCTGGGCACGATCGCGGAAGTCTTCAGCTTCGTCTACCTGACCACGCTCATCTTCGCCGGCAGCTACCTGGCGACGCAGTTCCGCCGGCGGCGCAAGCTCGCGCGCGGATTGACGACCGGCGTCGCGGCCGTGTTCCTGGCGTTCGCCGTACGGCTCGCGACCGCGTCGTTGAGCTAGCCCGGCCGCCTTCGACTCCCCCGCCGCCGATCTGCCCCCCGCGCGCCGCTCTCGACGATCTGTGCCAAGATCCGCGATCTTGGATACGTCAGAGGCCTGATCATGAAAGCGAAAGGCTCTTGGCGCTTCCAAGGTCACGGATCTTGGCACAGCTGGCACCCGAAACGGGTTAGGACGGTTCGGCGAGCCGGTGCCGGTAGGCGTACTGCACGGCTTGCGCCCGATCGCGGACGCCAGTCTTCGCGAACAATCGGTTGATGTGTGACTTCACGGTCGCCTCGCTCAGGAACAGACGCGATGCGATCTCCCGATTCGACAGACCCTCGGCGATCAGGCGCAGCACGTCGACCTCGCGCGGCGTGAGGCCGTCCGGTGCCATACCCGGGGGAGACCCGAACACCGGACCGGACCCGGAGGCGGACGACGCAGCCGACGCAGCCGCCAGCAACCGCTGCTGTACGGCCGGATCAAGCACCGCCTGCCCGGCCGCGGCGGCGCGGATGGCTTGGGCGATCTGGGCGCGGCCGGCGTCCTTCGTGAGGTATCCGAGTGCGCCGGCGCCGAGCGCGGCCAGGATGTCGGCGTCCTCGGCGTAGGTGGTCAGCACGACGACCTGTGTCTCCGGGTGATGTGCGCGGATGCGTCGCGTGGCTGGCACGCCGTCGAGGCGCGGCATCCGCAGATCCATGAGCACGACGTCGGCACCATGCTTGTCGACGAGCCGCACCGCCTCCTCGCCGTCGCCCGCGGCGCCCACCACCTCGACGTCGTCGAGCAGGTCGAGCAGCAGCACAAGACCCTCACGTACGGCCGTCTGATCGTCGGCCACCACCACCCGGATCGCACTCACGACGGAATCCTGACATCGACCCGCCAGCCGTCCCCGTCCGGGCCGGCTCGGAACGTGCCACCGGCCAACTCGGCCCGCTCACGCAGACCGGTCAGGCCATAACCACCGCCGGCGTCCGTGAGAGGTCGCTCACCGTCCGGACCGGCACCGTTCGTGACGGTCAGGGTCACCACATCCGGCTGGTACGCCAGTGCCACGTCGAGTGGTGCACCCGGCGCATGCTTGTGCACGTTTGTGATCGCCTCCTGTGCCGTCCGGTACAGCGTCAGCGTCACGTCGGCCGGAAGCTCGTGGCGTTCGCCGGTGATGGCGACGGTGGCCAGGGCGCCGGTGTCCATCTCGTACGCCGTCGTGAGGGTGGCGAGGACGTCGGGCAGCGGCAACGTGTCACCCCGTAGCGCACCGATGGCCCGCCGAGTCTCGGCCAGACCCTCCTTGGCCAGTTGGCCGGCTCGGCGTACGGACGTATGCGCCTGCTCGGTGCGGCCGCCCTCGATCAAGGCGGCGGCCGTCTCGAGCTGCACGGACAGCGCCGCCAGGGAATGCGCGAGGACGTCGTGGATCTCGCGGGCGATGCGGGCCCGCTCGTCCAGGGCCGCCGATCGCGCGTGTTCGTCCCGTACGAGCTGCGCCTCCGCGGTGAGCTGGTCGTTTTGCCGCCGAACGAAGCCGAAGAGCAGGCTCACGATTACGACACCGGGCCCGATGAGCAGCCAGACGGCCGAGTCGGAGATCGCCAGGTGCCCGATCGTGTACGCGATGCCGAGCGCGACGCCGAATCCGATGGCCCACGGGATCGGCCACCAGCGGGTGGCGGCCCCGATCGCGATCCCGACATACACCACGGCCGCAGAGTGCGGACTGACCAAGGTCAACGCGGTGCCGGCGGCACCGGTGAGGACGAGTGCGAGCGGCATCGAGGTTGCGGCGCCGAACGGTCGAAAGGCCAGGCCGAGCCAGCCGAGATCCGCCGCCACCAGGAGCAGCGCGATGGCCAGGTGGCGACCGGACCAGCCGGCGAATGGTGTCGAGCTTGCGACTCCGTACGTGACCGCAGCGGCGGTAAAGACGTTGCGTATCCGGCGCCGAGACTCGGCCCGCTCCGGGCCAACCCACACCCGTACGGTGTCGAGCCCGCCCGCCGTCAACATCGCCGATCCCCCTTGGTCAAGAACGGGTGGCGGCCGTTATCGACCGCCACCGGATTGTGCCTGTTCGTGGCGACCGAATCTCATCGGCGCCCGGCATGTGGCCTGGCGGATGCCGACCACACCCCGTCGGAACATCTGGCCTAGCGGATGCCGACCACGTCCCGTCGGGACATCTGGCCTAGCGGATGCCGACCACGCCGCGCCCGCGCCGGGACTGCTGGGGCATGATCGCCGCCCCCGTCGCGGCGGCGCGCTTTTGCACCACCAACGATTCGACGAGAAGGCTGAGCCCGAACGTCGCCATGATCGTGCCGCCCATCGGCAGGCTCACGCCGATGACGTGCCCGCCAGAGGCCAGCCCGATCCGCAGCACGATGAGGGCAATCCAGACGCCGAGCGTCGCGATCGTGTACCGCTGCCACAGGTGGCCGGCCCGGAGGTAAAGCTGGATCGTCGCGCCACGCCCCAGCCCGGCGAGCAGGCCGATGATCGCCTCGATGGCGAGCAGCGCGATGTCGCCGGCGGTGAACCGCCCGTGCAGGTCCTGGTTGAGCGAGTAGATGCCGTACACGGTCAGGGCGACCGGCAGGGCGAGCGACTTGGCCTGGACCGGCGCGCCGGCAAACCGGCGGACGATCATGAATATGACGACCGCGGCAACCAGTACGATCTGCAAGGCGTCCATGAGGTGTCCGAGCTCCTTCGAAGCGTCGTGAATCTGACCTCTCCGACGCTATGGATCGACGATCCCGGACACCGCCACCCACGGGTGGAAGCCGGGTGGAACCTGGGTGGACCGCCCCGCGGGCCGAGGCCGCCCGCTTGGCCGCCCCGCCGACGATCACCTCGGCGAATGTCGTACCGGCGGGGCAGGATGGACGCGTGCCTCGAACGCCGCGCGTGCCCCCTCCCGGTGACCGGCCGCCCCCGGGCGGACCGGCCGGGCTGCCGCTCGGTCCGGGCCTTGCCGCCTTCGGACCGGCGACCCGCGCCTGGTTTGACGCGGCGTTCGCCGCACCCACCCCGGCCCAGGCCCAGGCCTGGTCGGCGATCAGCGCCGGCAAGCATGCCCTGGTCGTCGCACCGACCGGCTCGGGCAAGACGCTCGCCGCGTTCCTGTGGTCGATCGACCGCCTGGCGACCGAGGGAAAGCCGGCCGACGCGACCAAGCGTTGCCGCGTCCTCTACGTGAGCCCGCTCAAGGCACTCGCCGTCGATGTCGAACGAAACCTGCGGACGCCGCTGGTCGGCATCCGCCACGCGGCGGCACGACTGGGCCTCCCGGAGCCGGATATCACGGTCGGCATGCGCACCGGCGACACCCCGGCGGACGAGCGCCGCGCGTTCGCGAAGCGGCCACCGGACGTGTTGATCACCACTCCGGAGTCGCTGTTCCTGCTGCTGACGTCGTCGGCCCGTGAGTCACTGCGCGGCGTCGAGACGGTGATCATCGACGAGGTGCACGCCGTGTGCGCGACGAAGCGCGGCGCCCACCTAGCCCTGTCACTGGAGCGTCTCGACGCACTGTTGCCCCAGCCGGCGCAGCGCATCGGCCTGTCCGCGACCGTCCGGCCCATCGAGGAGACCGCCCGCTTCCTCGGCGGTGCACATCCGGTCACCGTGGTTGCGCCGCCCACCGCGAAGACGATCGAGGTTAGCGTCGAGGTCCCGGTCGAGGACATGACGCGCCTGGACGAGGTCGGCGCCGACGATGACGACGCTGGTCCGCGCCGCCCGTCGATCTGGCCCGCGGTCGAGGAACGAATTCTCGATCTCATCGAGGCACACCGGTCGACGATTGTATTCGTCAACGCACGCCGTGGCGCCGAACGCCTGTGTGCGCGCCTCAACGAGTTGGCCGCCGAACGCGCCACCGGGATCGACCTGATCGCCGCTGTGCAAGCCGCCGGCGGCCGAACGCCGGCCGAGATCATGGCCGAGTCCGGGATGGCGGCCGGCGCCGCACCGGTGGTCGCACGCGCCCACCACGGCTCGGTCTCGCGCGAGGAACGCAAGCACATCGAGGAGGCGCTCAAGGCCGGCGACTTGCCCGCCGTCGTCGCGACGAGCAGCCTGGAGCTCGGCATCGACATGGGCGCGGTCGACCTCGTGGTGCAGGTCGAAGCGCCGCCGTCCGTCGCCGCCGGTCTGCAGCGCGTTGGTCGCGCCGGTCACCAGGTCGGCGCGATCTCGCGCGGCGTCGTGCTGCCGAAGCACCGCGGCGACCTCGTCTCGTGTGCCGTCGTCGCGGATCGGATGGGCGCGGGTGCGATCGAGGAGCTGCGCTATCCGCGCAATCCGCTC
>DASQPR010000505.1:0-2835 GCA_035643815.1 Micromonosporaceae bacterium
AGGTCATGCGCGCGCTTGTCGGCCAGTGCGAGCAGCCGCCGGATACGTCCGGCGATGGCGTCCTTCGTCAGCGGCGGGTCGGCGAGCGCACCGAGTTCCTCCAGGGAGGCCTGCCGGTGCTCCAGCCGCAGATGTCCCGCACTGGTCAGGTGTTTCGGCGCGTCGTCGGCGAGGATGTCGAGCGCCCGAGTGACCCGCGCGGCCGCGGCGACCGCGGCACGCGCCGACCGTCGCAGATTCGCGTCGTCGAAGTTGGCGAGCCGGTTGGCGGTCGCGCGCACTTCCCGCCGTACCCGCCGCTCTTCCCAGGCCAGGACGCTCGCGTGCGCGCCCATCCGGGTCAGCGCGTGAGCGATCGCGTCGCCGTCCTTGACCACAACGCGGTCGACGCCGCGCACCTCGCGCGACTTGGCCGCGAAACCGATCCGGCGGGCCGCACCGACAAGGGCGTACGCCGATTCGGGGCCGGGGCAGGTGACCTCGAGCGCGCCCGAACGGCCAGGCTCGGTCAGCGAACCGTGGGCCATGAACGCGCCCCGCCAGGCAGCCACCATGCAGCACACGTTGGCCGACACGACGAAGTTGGGCAGGCCGCGAACGGGCCGGCCGCGGACGTCGAGCAGGCCGGTCTGCCGAGCCAGCGCCTCGCCGTCCTTGACGATGCGCACGATGTAGTGGCTGTTCTTGCGCAGCCCGCCGGAGGCGAGGACGTGGATCTCGCTCGGATAGCCGTAGACCTCGGCGATCTCGCGACGCAAACGGCGTGCGACCGCGCCCGTATCGAGCTCGGCCTCGACCACCACCCGGCCGGACACGATGTGCAGGCCGCCGGCGAACCGGAGGATGGTCGCCATCTCGGCGCGGCGGCAGCAGGGTTTGACCACGTCGACCCTGCTCAACTCATCTTTGACCGCTGCGGTCATCGCCATCGTGTCGTCACCTCGCGAGGCCGTTTCCAGTCCATCGTTGCCCGCCCGGTCACGGGTCGGGCGCTTGCCGCTCCGTCGTCGTAGTCGCTCACGCCAGCACCGGCGACAATGCCGCTGCGAGCGCCGACGGATCGTGGCGCGGCGAGCCGTCGCCGGCCGCCATCGGTGCTAACACGAGTCGCGCCCCCAGTGATTCCGCGGCATGCCGTACGGGCCAGGGGTCGCCTACCGCTTCCCCATCGGCAAGTACTACATCGGCGCGCAGGCCCGGAAGGTAACGGGTGAGCGCCCCGAGATGATCCGAAAGGGACAGCCCGTGCGTCTCGGTCTCGACCGCAAGATTGAGGATGACCAGGCGTCGAGCCGACGTATGCCGGATCGCGCGGGCGAGATCCGGTACGAGCAGATGTGGGATCACACTCGTGTACCAGGACCCCGGACCGAACACGAGCCAGTCCGCTTCGGTGACCGCGGTCACGGCCGCCGCACACGCCGGCGGGTCGACCGGAGTGAGTCGGACCGCCTCGACATGATCCGGGCACACCGCCACGGCGTGCTGTCCGGTGACCGTACGGAGCGGGCCGCCGCCCGGAGCACGTACGTCCGCCGCGATCTCCACCGGCTCCGGAGACATCGGCAGCACGCGGCCGCGCGCCTCCACCATCGCCGCGGCGTGTTCGAGCGCCGCGATCGGGTCGCCGTACAGCTCCAGAAGTCCACACAGTACGAGATTGCCTATCGCATGCCCCGCCAGTCCGTCGTCGGAGTGGCCGATATCTGACACCTCGCGGCCACTTTCCGACTCACCGAACCGGCGCCGGTACGCATCGCCGGCGGGCGAGCCGAACCGGTGCTGGAACAGCTCGGCGGTCGCCGCCGCACGCGGGCTGGGGCCGGCCAGCGCGGCAAGTGCCTGCCGAAGGTCGCCCAGCGGCAGGACACCACGCGACGCACGCAACCGGCCACTCGACCCGCCATCGTCGCCGACCGTGACGACCGCTGTGATGTCGAGTGGCGCCTTGTCGGCCACGCCGAGCAGCGCGCTCAGCGAGGCGTGCAGCCCATGCCCGCCGCCGAACGCGACGACGCGGACAGGGCGATCCGTGTCACTCATTCCCGCCCCAGGTCGCGGTGATGGGCGGACACGCCGACGCGCATCTCCCGGAGGCGGCGGGCCAGGTCTTCGGCGATCGCGACGCTGCGGTGCTTGCCACCAGTGCAGCCTACGGCGACCGTCAGGTAACGCTTGCCCTCGCGTTCGAAGCCCGGGGCGGTCGCGTTGACGAGCCGGGCGTACGTCTCCACAAAGGTCGTCGCACCGCGCTGATTGAGGACATAGCGGCTGACCGGCTCGTCCTTGCCGGTGAGGTCGCGAAGGTCGGCCTCCCAGAACGGGTTGGGCAGGAACCGGGCATCCAGCACGAAGTCGGCGTCGGGCGGCAGACCGTACTTGAAGCCGAAGGACAACACGGTTACCCGCAGCTTGCGAGCGTCTTCACCGCCAAACAGCTCCTCGACGCGACTGCGCAACTGGTTGACGTTGAGATGGCTCGTGTCAATGAGCACGTCGGCCGTATCGCGCGCGTCGGCGACCAACTCCCGTTCGGCCGTGATCCCGTCCACTAGGCGGCCGCTGCCCTGCATGGGATGCGACCGCCGTACGTTCTCGAACCGCCGGATCAATGTTTCGTCATCGGCGTCGACGAACAACACCCGCGGCGAGAACCCGCGCGCCCGCAGGGCAGCCACGGCTCCCGTGAGATCGGTCGAGAACGCTCGCGACCTGACGTCGAGGACCATCGCGGTGCGGCGTGCGGCACCGCCTGCCCGGTATGCCAATTCCGCCATGTCCAGCATCAGTGCCTGCGGCAGGTTGTCGACCACGTAATAGCCGACGTTTTCCAGC
>DASQPR010000506.1:0-3263 GCA_035643815.1 Micromonosporaceae bacterium
CTTGTCGCAGACGATCTCGTACGTGACCAGGACGATCGGGTAGGCGCCCGGCGTCTTGGTCGTGTAATCGATCTTCATCTGCAGGTCATTGCCGGTGCCGACGACCTGCGCCCCGGCGATGGTCTTACCGGCCGAGTCGGCGGTCAGGGTCGACCACTCACCGTTGCCGTTGAAGATCTTCGCCATGTTGAGGTTGTTCAGCGTGGCAAACGACCACTCGTCGTAGCCGATCGAGCCGTCGGTGCTCGAGATGAACTTCGAGACACCGTCCGAGCCCTGCTCGGCGTCGCCGCCCGGCGCGTGCCACACCTTGTCGTGGCCGAACGTCCAGGCGGAACCGGCGGTCTGGCTCAGGTAGTTGGTGAAGTTGTCGCTGGTGCCCGAACTCTCCGCGCGGTGCACCGGAGTGATCTTGGTGCTCGGCAGGCTCGCACCTGGGTTGTCGGCGGCGATCGTCGGGTCATTCCAGGTCGTGATCTTGCCGGAGAAGATGCCCGCGATGGTGGCCGGCTTGAGCTGCAGGTTGGTCACGCCGCTCACGTTGTAGACGACCGCGATCGGGCCGACGACCATCGGCAGGTGAATCGCGACGCCGCCGGCGGTGCCGGAGGCACAGTGCGCATTCGCCTTCGGCTGGTCGGCCGGCTTCAGGGCCGAGTCGGACCCGGCGAAGTCAGCCTGGCCCGCGATGAACGCCTGCTGGCCAGCACCGGAGCCGGTGCCTTGATAGTTGATCGTCGCGCCGGAACACTTCGAGTTGTAGTCCTTGATCCAGGTAGCGATGGCGTTGGCTTGAGCCGTCGAGCCCTGCGCGTTCAGCGTGCCGGTGGCGCAGTTGATCGCCGATCCGGATGCGGACCCGCCGGCGGAACCGCCGCTACTCGGCGAGTTGTTGTTGTCCGTGCCGCACGCCGCGAGCGCGACTGTCGCGGTCAGCGCAATGCCGGCCAGGATGCCGAGCCGCTGAAGCTTCACGTGTTTTCGTCCCTTCGGGGGTTTAGGGCACAGGCGCCAGGCGCCGTGCACGGCACCGGTCTTCTCGGCCGGTCAAATCGCACGTTAGGAGCCGCAGGTTGACGGCCAACCGGGGAAAGGTGAACGAACGGTGAACAGCGCAGGACCATCCGCGTGACTGTCGGCGGTGTGCACATTTCGGGCAGATTACGGCGGTCGATATCGCCCGATCATGCCGGTGACCACGCGCGATGCAGTGCGAGAAACCGGCCGAGCATCACGCCCAGGACGGCGCGGTCCAGGCAATAGACAAGCGCACTTAGCCGCGCTGAAAGCAGACGTCGGTGGTCCACCGTACGAAGCCGAGGCGATGGTAGAGGTCAACGGCGCGAGGGTTGGACTCGTCGACATAGAGCATCACCTGGTCGAGTCCGCGCCCACGCAAGTAGAGCAACCCGGCCTCGGTCAGCGCCTCGCCGAGCCCGAGTCCGCGTGCGTCCGGATCGACGCCGAGGACGTAGACCTCGCCGATCGGATCGTGGTCGTGTTCGGCGCCGTCGTCCGGCCGGTGATCGGTGCGCAATGACCCGTGCACCTTCGTCCAGTGGAAGCCGAGCAGTTCCTCGCCGCCGTCCGCGGCCGCACCGCGAGCCGGCCGTACGGCGAGCAGGAACCCGTCCGGGTCGAACCACGGCTCGGCCATGCGCACGTGCAGGTCGTCGATCGTCCACTTGCCCTGATCGGGATGGCCGGCGAAGGCGCGCGCATTCAGCCGTACCCATGCTGCGTCATCGCGGCCCGGCTCGAACGCGCGCAGGGTGACCCCGGCAGGCAGTTTGGGCGGCGCGACCGGCGCGAACAGCGACCGTCGCAGCTGGAACAGCACCCGGTGACGGTCGAAACCGAGGGAGAGCGCGAGCGCCGTCGCGGACGGATGGTCGCCGTGCGCCCATAGGCGCAGGCGTCCGCTGGGCTCCGCGACGGCCGCCGCCTCGGTCAGGGCCGTGACCAGCGCACGACCGAGGCCATGACGCCGAAACATGGGGTGTACGACCAACTCCGCGCTCGGGCCTTCGACGATGTCCGTGGTGTCGAGATGGGCATAGCCGACGAGTTCGGCGCCCTTCCGGATGAGCAGGTGGACGGCCGGCGCGTCGCCCCCTAACCGCAGGTGGAGCATCACATGCTCGGACAGCGGATAGGCACCGTCGGCGTCGCCAGCCGCGGTGGCGAGGTGATGGACGTCGTCGACCTCGTCGTGGTTCAGGTGGTCGGCCTGGCGTACGACGGGCGACATCCTCACGACCGCCACCGTATCGCCACCGGGCGCATCCAGGCTGGCCGGCTCGGACCGCTGGGCTTCGACCGTGAACGTTAGGCGAGCAACCGGTCGGCCGGGTGGTCGATGTCGGACGGATCGGCGACGTCCAACTCCGGGTCGGCGCCGGGTGTCCGGTCGATGCCACGGGCAGACGGCACGACGAATTTGTAGCCGACCTGCCGTACGGTGCCGATCATCGACTCGTACTCCGAGCCGAGCTTCGCGCGCAGCCGCCGCACGTGTACGTCGACCGTCCGCGTGCCGCCGAAGTAGTCGTAGCCCCACACCTCACGCAGCATCTGGTCGCGGGTGAACACGCGCCCGGGGTGCTGAGCGAGGAACTTCAGCAACTCGAACTCCTTATACGTGAGGTCGAGTGGTCGACCTTTCAGGCGAGCCGCGTACGTGTCCTGGTCAATCGTGAGCTCGCCGACCCGGATCGTCGCCGAATCGGCCGACACCGGTGCGCCCAGCTTGCCGACCGCGAGGCGCAGTCGGGCCTCGATCTCGGCCGGGCCGGCGGTGGCCAGCACGAGGTCGTCAATGCCCCAGTCGGGGGCGAGCGCGATCAGGCCGGCATCCGTGACAACGGCGAGCATCGGGATCCCGGATCCGGTCGCGTGCAGCATCCGGCAGGTGGCGCGCGCGTCCGCGAGGTCGGTGCGGGCGTCGATCATCACGACGTTCGGCGACGGGCCGGACATCAGCGTGCGGATGTCTCTAGCCGCTGTCCGGACGACGTGCGGAAGCAGATCGAGGGCCGGCAACACGGCCGCGGCCGAACCGCCCGGAGTCGCGGTCAACATCAAGATTTCCATAGGATCTCCCGTCTGCGTGCAACCGACGTCGCTGGCGGGTGAACAGGACCTCAGAGTAGCGGAGGAGCTACGGATTGAGCCCGAAGCGCTCACCTGGTGGGCGCCACGAAACACGCCAATGGCCGCCCGGCGGTGTTTTCGACGCCGTATGCCGTTGCTGAGCAGGGCGG
>DASQPR010000507.1:0-3505 GCA_035643815.1 Micromonosporaceae bacterium
ATCGAGTTCGCCGACGCGGCGTACCAACGCTTCGAAGAAATGGCGCAGCTCATCGTCCTCGACACGACGGCGCGCGAGCTGGGCGGCGCGGTCTGGTCGTCGTGGCAGGCGCGCAAGGCGGCCGACCAGCCGGATCTGCGCGGCGGCAAGACCTATCTCGACTCGCGGCGGCACGCCAACTACGTCGATGCGATGACATATCAGGTGGTGCTGGCCGATCTGCGGGACCGGTACGGACTCGGCGAAGTGCCCTCGACCGGGCCGCGTCGTGCCGCCGACGTGAGCGACCACGCGCCGGCGACCGTGCCGGCCTGACCTTTCCAGTGGCGCTGTCGGTGTCGTCTTTGCGGTCGCTACTCGTCCTCGTCGCCCGATAGCGGACGGAAGTCCGACACCCTCTGGCGTCGACCGCGCCGTTGGAGTTGCACCGGAAGCGCCTGGCCGGATGCGGTCGCGGCGGCCCGCTGCTTCGCATCGCGCTCGTTCTTCCGGGCGATACGGGCCGATCCGGACCGATCGGCCTTGGCCGAGCCGGACCGGTCAGACTTGGCCGGGCCCGACCGCGCCGCCAGGCGCTGGATGGCGGCGAGACGGCGGTGCCCGCGCCCGTCGTAGCGCCGGGCCCGAATCGACCCGACCAACCTAGTCGCGGCCAGCAGTATGAGGATGACGCCGACAAGCGCCACCAACGATCGGGTCGCGATGTCCACATCGGACACGAAGGAGATCACGAGCAGTGCGATGGCGACGAGCAGTGCGATCGCGACGAGCAGATTGGCCGCAGGCGCGCTCGCACTGCGGGTCAGACGCCGCATCGCCGCCGTCGTGCCACGAACCTCCACCGCGCGGCGGTCTGGTGATGGCGGCAGCCCCTTCGGACTCGGGGCCGAATAGTTCCGTATGGACGCGTCGGTGCGCAGCTCCTCGGGTAGTGCGGCATCCGGCGTCGCGCGCCGACTGCTCACGTTGCCGCGTTCGTCGGTCCGGCTCCCGCGGCGGCTCCGGTTCCGCCGGCCACTCCGGCCACTCCGGCCGCTCCGGTTCCGCCGGCCGCTCCGGCCGCGATCAGTTCCGCCGCGCGCTCGGCGATCATGATGGTCGGTGCGTTGGTGTGTCCGCGGTTGATGCGGGGCATCACAGACGCATCCGCGACGCGTAGCCCGGCCACGCCGCGCACACGAAGTTCGGCATCGACGACGGACGACTCGTCCGAGCCCATTCGGCACGTGCCGACGGGGTGATAGAGCGTCTCGGAATACGTTCGCACGAAGGTCTCCAGGTCCGCATCGTCGGTGGGCCAACGGTCCGGTCGCATTGGTGCGCCCACGTGCCGAGCGAGCGACGGTGCGGCCATGATGTTACGTGCGAACGTCAATCCGGCCAGAACGCAACGCAGGTCGGCGTCGTCGGAGAGATAGTGCGGGTCGATGTGCGGTGCGACCGTCGGATCGGCACTTGCGAGCGTGATCTCACCGACGCTGTGCGGCTGGAGCAGAATTGTCGCGACCGTGAAGCCATGCCCCGGCGGCTCGGTGAAGCCGTGGTCGAGGAACGGTACGGGGGCGAAGATGATTTCAATGTCCGGCGCTGGCAGACCGTCCTCGGTATGCACCATCGCGACCGCTTCGGCGACATTCGAGGAAAGCATGCCCTTGCGCCGGGCCAGATATTTGACGACCTGGCCGAGCTTCTCCGCATCCACCATCGTGACCGCGGTCGGGGTGTGCACGATCCAGCCGCTGGCCAGATGGTCCTGGAGGTTCCGGCCCACCTCGAGACTGCGTACGGCCACAGGCACACCGGCCGCGGTGAGCCGGTCCGGATCACCGATCCCGGACAGCATCAACAGGTGTGGCGAGCCGATCGCGCCGGCCGCCAACACGACCTCGCGCCGCGCCGTCACCTCGATCGCGTCGCCGGACTCACCGCGGTAGACGACGCCACGGGCGGCCGGACCGTCGGCGCCATCCGCGATCAGCACGCGCTCGGCCAGACCGCCCGTGATGACGGTGAGATTCGGCCGCTTGCGTACGGGATGCAGGTAGGCGTCGGCCGCGCTCCACCGCCGGCCGCGATGCATGGTCACCGGAGTCGGCGCGAAGCCGGTGCTGTCCGGCTCGTTCAGCTCTGGGTTGCGCCGTAGCCCGATCTCGCCGCATGCGGCCAGGAAGGCGGCCGTGAGAGGGTTCGGGTCACGGAGCTCCTCGATCCACATCGGACCGTCGGTGCCGTAGGTGTGGTGATGGTTGCTGCCGACCCGGTGCTCGATCCGATGGAAGTAGGGCAGTACCTCGTCGTACGACCAGCCGGGCAGGTTCCACCCGTCGTAGTCGGCTCGATGTCCGCGTACCCACATCATCGCGTTGATCGACGACGAGCCGCCGAGCATCTTGCCGCGGGGCCAGAACAGCTCGCGGTCGTCGAGGAACTTCTGCGGCTGCGTCTCGAATGCCCAGTCGAGCGGCGTCTTGAACAGTTTGCTGAACGCGGCCGGGATCTGGATCTCCCGCTTGCGGTCACGACCGCCGGCCTCGATCAGTGCGACCGTGACATTCGGGTCGGCGGACAATCGATTGGCCAGCACACACCCGGCCGACCCGGCTCCGACGATGACGTAGTCGTACATGGGATGCCTCCGAGCGATGCTGCCAGGACCTGGTTGCGGGCAAAGTTACCGCAGAGTCACATGCGCCGGAACCCCTTGAGATCCGGGTCATGATCCTCGATCTTGTAACGAATTCGGGCCTTCGCGCCCGATGAAGGGCCGATAGCGTTACAAGATCGACGAAGCCTGCGCCAGGGCGACGGCGATCTGGCGCATGAGAGCGGGTATGTCGTGCATGTCCTCGCGGGTGACGTGGAAGATGCGCCAGCCCGCGGCATTGAGCTCACGCAGCCGGGACCGGTCGCGGTGGAGTTGGGCGGTGTCGGCGTGCCACTGCCCGTCGTACTCGACGCCGAACCGCAACGCCGGCCAGGCGAAGTCGAGACGGGCGACGAAGAGTCCGTCCACGAGAACGTCGAACTGCGGTGTGGGCACGGGCAGCCCGGCCCGCATCATCTCGATGCGCAGCCGCGACTCGGGCGGTGACTCGGCCCGCGGATCGCTGTGCGCCATGGTGTGCCCGGCGTGGCTGCTGCCCGGCTCGCCGACGTGGCGGCCTGTGTGCGCTCGCAGTTCCCGGCGGCTAAGCCGTCGACAGCGGGCCAGCGCGTCGATCCATCCGATCGCGGCTGTTGCGGGTAACGCTCGGGCGATTTCCCACGCCGTATGCAGTGGCGTTGTCAGGCGGATGCCGCGATGGAGCGTGACCTCGTCCAAAGCGATGTGGGCGGTGCGCACAACGAGTCCGGGCATCGGCCGGATGCGACGCGAGCTGAGCGCCTCGACGATGCTGTCCGGGTCGGCGAGATCGACGCCCCAAATTTGCGCCGCTGAGCGGCCGGTGATGACGGCCTCGGCCGGAAGCCACAGCCCGGCGGCCCGGATCCGCACCAGTGGCGT
>DASQPR010000508.1:0-4902 GCA_035643815.1 Micromonosporaceae bacterium
GCTCGCCCGGGCGAAGTGGTGCTCGTTGGCGCCGGCGATCCGACGTTGGCCGCCGGTCCGAAGTCGACCTACCCCGAATCCGGCCGTCTCGACGTGCTCGCGGACGAGGTCAAGCGTGCTCTCGGTGGCATAAAGCCGACCCGGGTCATCATCGACACCACGCTATTCAGCGGGCCGGCGACGAGTACGGGCTGGCAGGACCGCGACGCGGACAGCACGTACGTGCATCCGATCTACGCCCTCACCACCGACGGTGGTCGCATCGATCCCACTAAGACGGGAAACTCCGAGCGTTATCCCAACAGCGCCTTGGCGGCTGGACAGATCTTCGCCAGGCTTCTCGGCCTGCCGCCCACGTCGGTCGCCAACGGCCGCGCGCCGAAGGCCGCGACCGGAGCCACGGGCACAACGCCCGGCGGGGTGTTGGCGTCGGTGCAGTCGGCCCCACTCGTACGCATCCTCGACACGATGCTGACCGACAGCGACAACGTCTTGGCCGAGTTCATGGCGCGGCAGGTTGCGATTGCCGCTCACCGGCCGGCGAGCTTCGCCGGTGCGGCCGCCGCGGTCACCACCGAACTGGACAAGCTCGGCCTACCGACCGCGGGCACGCACATCGTCGACGGCAGCGGTGTCTCGCATCAGAACAGGCTGACGCCCGCGCTGCTCACCGCGATGCTCAGCTACGACGCCCAGCCCAGTCACACGCGTTTCCATCCGATCTTCTCCGGCCTGCCGATCGCCGGGTGGAGCGGGACACTGGCCGGCCGTTTCACCGCGCCGACCTCGATCTCGGTCACGGGTGTCCTGCGGGCGAAGACCGGCACGCTCGACGGAGTCAGCGCGCTCGCCGGCACGGTGGTGGACGCCTCCGGCCGATCTCTCGCTTTCGCCGTGATGGTGGACAAGGTTCCGCTTGGGCTTGACGCACCATCGGCCGAGGACGTGATCGGCGTCGCGCTGTATCGGTGCGGTTGCGCCGGCTGAGCGCGGCCGGTCGGCGGCGGCTTCGGGAGGTCGAAAACGCCAGCCGGGTAGGTCGCTGTCCGGTTTAGGACTAGCCGAGCGTGTGGCGGGTACGGTTGAGCGCATGGCGCAGTTCGTAGATTGGGATCTCGCGGCCGCTACCGCGAAGACTCTCGGCAAGGGTGGCCCGGAAATCAGCTTGGCGGAGGCAACCGAGGTCGTCGAGGAGTTGCGGAGCCTCACCGACGAGGCGGCCGGCCACGTCAACGCGTTCGCGAAGCTGACGCCCCAGGTCGCGCACCATCCGGTGAAGGTGGTCGACCGGGGCGACTGGGCCGGCATCAACATCGATGGACTGCAGAAGGTGATCACGCCGCTGGCCGACAAGTTGTCGGGCGGTCGCGAGATGAACGGGCTGTCCGCCATGATCGGGCCGCGACTGACCGGCGTACAGGCCGGGACGGTCCTGGCCTATTTGTCCGGCCGCGTGCTCGGCCAGTTCGAGGTGTTCTCGGCCGAGCCAGGCGAGCTGATGCTCGTCGCGCCGAACATCGTCGAGACCGAACGCAAGCTCGATGCGAGGCCGCGCGACTTCCGGCTGTGGGTCTGCCTTCACGAGGTGACCCACCGGTCGCAGTTCACTGCCGTGCCGTGGATGCGTGGCTACTTCCTCTCGCAGGTGCAGGCGTTCGCCGACGCTGCGCAGGCCGGCAACGACCAACTGGCCGACCGGTTGCGCGCCGCGCTCGGTGCGCTGGCCGACTCCGTACGCAATCCGGAGTCCCGCACCTCGGTGCTCGATATGGTGCAGACGCCGGCCCAGAGGGTCATCATCGATCGGCTCACCGCACTGATGACGTTGCTTGAAGGTCATGCCGAATTCGTCATGGACGGCGTCGGGCCTGAAGTGGTGCCGACGGTCGAGGAGATTCGCGCGCGATTCAACAAGCGGCGTGAGTCGCACAACCCGATCGAACGGGTGGTTCGCCGGCTACTCGGCATTGAGATGAAGATGCGGCAGTACGCCGAGGGTCACAAGTTCGTACAGACCGTCGTCGAGCGCGTCGGCATCGATGACTTTAACCGTATCTGGACGTCCGCCGAGACACTGCCGACCACTGACGAGATCGCCGATCCTGACGCGTGGATCACCCGCGTGGTCGGTCCGTCCCCGGCCTGACGATCGAGCGCGATATGAGCGAGCTGGCCGCACCGGTTGCGGCGGTCCGCAACGCCGTACGCCAGGCCCTGCGCTCGGCCGACATTGCGGCGGAAGCGCTGGTGATCGTCGCCTGCTCGGGTGGCCCGGACTCGTTGGCGCTGGCGGCCGCGGCGGCGTTCGTCGCACCGCGGCTGGGCTTGCGGGCCGGCCTTGTCACGATCGACCATGGGCTTCAAGCCGGCTCGGCCGAGCGAGCCGACGACGTGGTCGCGTGGGCGAAGGGTGCCGGCCTGTCGCCGGCGCTCAAGGTCTCGGTCGACGCGACGCCACGAGGCGATGGTCCAGAAGCGGCCGCCCGCTCGGCCCGGTACGCCGCGCTGGCCGAGGTGGCCGGCCGCGAACGCGCGCCGATCGTCCTCCTCGGGCACACTCGCGAGGATCAAGCCGAGACGGTGCTGCTCGCGCTGGCCCGCGGCGCCGGCGCTCGCGGATTGTCGGGCATGCCGGTGCGGCGTGACATCGATGGCGTCGCGTTCCTCCGTCCGTTGCTCGACGTGGCTCGCGCCGACACCGCCGACGCGTGTGTCGAGCTCGGGCTGGTGCCGTGGACCGATCCGCATAACGACGACCCGAGGTTCGCCCGCGCGCGCGTCCGGTCGGCACTGCCGCTACTGTCCGAACTGCTCGGTTCCGGGGTGGTGGCCAACCTCGCCCGTACGGCGCGGTTGGTGGCCGCGGACACGGCCGCGCTCGATGGCTGGGCCGCCGCGGCGGAAGCGACCGCGCGCCTTGACGACACGGACGACACACTCGATGTGGCCGCCGTGGCCGCGATGCCGCCCGCGATCCGGACTCGGGTGCTGCGTACGTTCGCGTTGCGGCTGGGTGCGCCGGCCGGCGCCCTCGCCGCCACCCATATCGATGCCCTCGACGCGCTCGTCATGGCGTGGCGTGGCCAAGGACCTGTCGCGTTGCCGGGCGCGATCCTCGTTGGACGGCAAGCGGGCCGCTTGCGCATCGCGCACGGTAATGGCGCACCGACATATAGCGATGGGAGCCACCGCGCGAGTTCGTCCGTACCGGAAATGGCAGCGAAACTATTGGCGGACCGTGACATGGAATAACCGAAAGCGACTGTCTCGCTGCGTAAAGTCCACAATGATCCTTGTCAATGTGCTGAGTGCCAGATCCGCAGCGGACGGCCGTGACACCTTGCGGCAATGTGATGTACACAACGCCTTTGGTAACGGTTGGCACAGACGGCTAGATTCCTCAGCATTGCTTACGGTGAAATAGGCAATGTGCTGAATACGAGCCTTACCCGCAAGCCGCTATACGCGCCGCGTGGTGCGGTGGCCACAAGCCAACCGCTTGCCGCGTCGGCCGGTCTGGCCGTATTGCGTGCCGGCGGTAACGCTGTCGACGCCGCAATCGCCACAGCCACCGCGCTGACCATCGTTCAGCCTGGTTCCAACGACATCGGCGCGGACCTGTTCGCCATCGTCTGGGACGGGACGCGCCTGCATGGTCTGAACGCATCGGGTCGGTCGCCGGCCGCCCTGACCTGGGAGATGGCCAACACGGCGGCGGAGCAATCGAGCGCCGCCCTCGGCGGTGCACAGAGCTCGGCGGCCGAGGTTATGCCGTCGCGCGGGTGGCTGCCGGTCACGGTTCCGGGTGCACCGGCCGGCTGGCGAGACCTGCACGAGCGATTCGGATCGCGACCGTTCGCCAGCCTGTTCGATGACGCGATCGCATTCGCCGAGCGCGGTTACCCGGTGTCGCAGCGAGTGGCCAGCGGCTGGGCGCGCACGGCGGACTACGCCCACGCACACCTCGACGGGCCCGAATTCGCCGAGTGGAAGCGCATCTACGTGCGCGACGGCCGCGCGCCCCGCGCCGGCGAACGCTTTGTCAACACGGACGCGGCGAAGGCGCTGCGCCTCATCGCGGGCAGCAACGCCGAGGCGTTCTACGCTGGCGAGATCGCGCGGGCGATGGTGGCGTACGCGACCGCCACGGGCGGCACGATGACCCTCGATGACCTCGCCAAGCACGCCTCGACCTGGGTCGACCCGATCAGCATGCGATACCGCGGCTATGACGTCTGGGAGATCCCACCCAACGGCCAGGGCATCGCCGCGCTGGCCGCGCTCGGCATCCTCGACGGCTTCAACTTCGCCACCGCGACTGCCGAGCAGCGACTGCACCTTCAGATCGAGGCCATGAAACTCGGCTTCGCCGACGCGCACGCGTACGTAGCCGATCCGGAAACGCCCTCCGTGGCACCCGCCGCGATGCTGGACCCGGCCTATCTGGCCCGGCGGCGCGACCTCATCACCGACACGGCCGGCGACCCGGCACCGGGCGATCCGGCTCGGGGCGGCACCGTCTACCTTTGCACCGCCGACTCGGACGGCATGATGGTCAGTCTCATCCAGTCCAACTACATGGGCTTTGGCTCGTTCGTCGCTGTTCCGGGCTTCGGCTTCGGTCTACAGAACCGAGGCGCCGGATTCTCGTTGGATCCCGCTCACCCCAATGTCGTCGCGGGGGGCAAGCGACCATTCCACACGATCATTCCCGGCTTCCTCACTCGCGACGATGCTGCGGTCGGACCGTTCGGTGTGATGGGCGGCCACATGCAGCCGCAGGGTCACGTCCAGCTCATTTCGTCGACAGTGGACGACGGTCTCGATCCGCAGGCCGCGCTCGACCGACCGCGCTGGTACTGGCACGCCGGCCGATCCGTACAGGTCGAATCCGAGATGGAT
>DASQPR010000509.1:0-2257 GCA_035643815.1 Micromonosporaceae bacterium
CCATCGATCGATACCGCTGCTTGTGACGTATGGCATCCAGGTCGTCGACTTCGGCCCCCCGCTCGTCGACGAGCAGCCGTGGGAGGAGGCCTATCTGATGCGTGCCTTCCCGAGCCTCGCCGAGCGGGACCGGCTCGAGGAGACGTTCTACGGCGGCGACGACTGGCGTCTCGGGTTGCGCGAGTCGGTGATGTCGTGCCTCGAGAGCTACCACACGGTCGTGCTCGATGTCGCGTACGAGGTCGTCGCCGGGCTGACCCGCTCGGTCGACGCGCTGTAGACGCGCGCGAGACGGACTATCGACGCGCTCTCGGCGTACGCCGAGGTGCTGCCGGCGCCGCCGAGCCGGCGAGGGCGGGACGTCCTGGTCCGACGTACCCACGGTTGGTCGAAAGTCCTGCTCAAGGCGTGCATCGCGGCCGATCCGGCGCGGACACCGCGACCGGCGACGGCCGCTCGGGCTTCTGGTTGAGGGGGGCAGCAAGGGTCATCCCTCGGCATCCGGTCGGCGGCGAGGGTGCATACAAGGGAGTAGATGGGTTTTCCGGTCGGGGCGATGGCCAGGACGCTCAGGGGCGAACATCAATCCCGCGTAGGAGTGTGATCCATGCCCCGAGCCCGCAGACGGTTGCTACTCGCATCCGCTGTTGCCGTCGGCCTGGCCGCATCGTCGATCGCCTGGACGTCCGCAACCGCGGCCCCCGGCACGGCGAGCGCCAGCCAACCTCAGCACAACTTCATCGTGGTGCTGCGTGACCAGCATACGAACCTGGCGATCAGCAAGGGTATGCGATCGGCCCGCGTACAAGCGACGCAGCGCGACCAGGCGCCGCTGTTGGCCAGCGCGAGCAAGATGGGTGCGCGCAACGTCCGCGGCTTCTCGCTCGTCAACGGCTTCGCCGCGAGCATGACGGCGGCTCAGGTCAACTCGATCGCGGCCAACCCCCAGGTCGCGGCCGTGCTGCCAGATCGGCCGATCAGCCGGCCGTCGATCGCCACGACGACCCCGGCCGTCGGTGCCGCGACAGCTGCGACCGACACGTCGACGATCTGCCCGTCCGATCCGACCAAGCCACTCCTGGAACCAGAGGCGCTGCAGACCACGCACACGGCGTTCCAGAACACGAGCACGCCGCAGGCGCAGAACATCGTGGACGGATCCGGCGTCAAGGTCGCCTGGATCGCCGATGGCATCGACATCGACAACCCGGACTTCATTCGGGCCGACGGCAGTCACGTTTTCGTCGACTACCAGGACTTCTCGGGCGACGGGCTGGCCGCACCAACGCTCGGCGGTGAGGCATTCGGCGACGCCAGCTCGATCGCCGCGCAGGGGCTGCACGCCTACGACCTCGCGAACTTCGTTGTGCCGCAGCAGCAGCTGCCGACCGGGTGCACGATCACTGTCCGCGGCGTCGCGCCCGGCGCGAGCCTGGTGGGCCTTAAGGTGTTCGGCGCGGCCCCGACCGCTCCGACGTCCCGGTTCATCGAGGCGATCGACTACGCCGTCAACGTCGACCAGGTCGACGTCCTGAACGAATCGTTCGGCGCGAACCCATTCCCGGACTTCAGCCTGGACCCGGTCTCCCTCGCCGACGACGCGGCGGTGGCGGCCGGCGTGACCGTCGTCTCCGGTACGGGGGACGCCGGCACCGCCGGTACGTTCCAGTCGCCCGCCACCGACCCAAACGTGATCAGTGTGGCCGGCACGACGAACCTCCGGCTCTACCAGCAGACCGGATTCGAGGGCGCGAACTTCGACAACGGCACCTGGGCGAATGACAACATCGCCTCGCTGTCGGGTGGCGGCACGTCGCAGGCAGCGCGTGTCCCGGACCTCGCCGCGCCCGGGGACTCCGGTTGGGCGTTGTGTACGCCGGACCTCGATCAGTACGCGGAGTGCGCGGACTTCAAAGGAGCGCCGTCACCGATCGAGGACTTCGGCGGCACGAGCCAGTCGTCACCGCTCGTGTCCGGAGCAGCCGCGCTTGTCATCGAGGCGTACGAGAACACGCATCACGGCGTCCGGCCGAGCCCCGCTCTCGTCAAGCAGTTCCTGACGAGCACCGCCACCGATCTCGGCGCACCCGCGTACGAGCAGGGCGCGGGCGAGTTGAATTCGCTCGCTGCCGTGCAGGCGGCCCGCAGCTGGCGCGATGGCAACGGTAAGCCGGCGAGCGTCGCGAACGCGATCATCGCCGGGCCGACGCAGCTCACCGGCATTGGCAACGGCGGGTCAACCGCCACGGAGTCGCTG
>DASQPR010000510.1:0-6223 GCA_035643815.1 Micromonosporaceae bacterium
GAGCCTAGAGGTCGTGGTCCAGCCCGACCGCTGGACTACGAGGACGCCGAGTCGGTCGCGGCACCCTCGCGCCGCTCGAGTCGTTCGCGCTGCGGAACGACGGTGTATTTCGGATCCCGGGCCGATTCCTGGCCGCCGCCGAAAATCGCGAACCGGGTCGCGACCGATCCCGCCACGAGAGCCGCGCCAGCGGCGACCGAGGCCGCGCGCGCCCACCGGCTCGACGCTCGCGGCGGCGATAGCAACTCGACGACGGCGGCGACTGTCGCACCGGCGGCGGTCAGGGCTCTGCTCGCGCGCATCAACCGGCCCGGCGTACCCGTGTGAAGCGCCTCGGCCGTAATGCCCATGGACTCGTCCATCCGCCGCTCAGCGACGAACTCACCGACGGCGCCGACCAGCGCCATGCGGCGCGCCGGGCCGGCCTCGTCGACGGGGACCGCCATCATGCTCATGCCGCCCGCCGCCGCCGCCGCCGAGCCGACGAATACGAACGGCAGCTCGCGATAGGCCTCGTGCCACGCCGGTGTGGCGGTGTCGGCCAGCAGTACGCCCGTGTACGACGCCAGCGCGGGTGCGATGACTGCCGCACCGATCCCGGCCGGGCGCCCCAGACGCGCTAGCGCCCGCTGCGCCCACCCGAGCTTCGGCGGCAGCGCCTGAGCGATCTCCGCCGCACCGGCGACGCCGGCGAGCGACCCGTAGGCGGTGAGGATCCAGATGCCGACGGACATCGGTGACGTCGGCTTGGCCACTCGTAGCATATTCAGAAAGCGGGACGGCCGGCCGAGATCGGCGACGAGCGCGGCGGCGCCGATGGCGATCCCGGTCAGCCCCGCGACGCGGCCGGTCCGCCGTAGGGCCGGACGGTCGGTCAGATCCGCACCGGCACCGAGCAACGAGGAGCCGGCGGCCAATCCACCGAGGAACAAATAGGTCGGGACGACGTCTCGCCACGGCGCCGCCTTGAGCACCGGCCGACCGTAGTACGAGGTGAAGGCCACATCGGGAACGACGGGCTCGCCGTCGCCGCTCTGGCCACGGCGGCGTCGTCGGCTCGACCCGCGACCTGCTCCGCCGGCCGGCACCGTCGCACGGTCGGCGGGGCCGCTTCGGGTTGCACCGCGTTCGGGGCCGGTCATCGGCGCCGCCCGAGGAACGACGCGACCGCGCCCGCGAAGAGCGTCAGCGTGGCCAGCCCGGCGTTGCGCCACATGTTCGGCAGGTCGCGGGTGGTGACCACCGGATCCGGCGGCAGCCCGTACACCTCGGGCTCGTCCAGCAAGAGGAAGACCGATCCGCCGCCGCCGATGCCGTCGTTGGGGTCGTCAAGGTAAAGCCGAGCATCGGTGACGCCCTGTTCGTGCAGCTGATCGACCCGCTCGCGGGCCCGTACCCGCAACTCGGCCAGGTCGCCGAACTGGATCGACTCGGTCGGACATGCCTGCGCGCAGGCCGGTGTCTTGCCGACCTGTAGCCGGTCGTAGCACAGGGTGCACTTTTGTGCGATCCCAACGTTGTGGGTGTTCTTGTCGCCGATGCGGCGATCGATGACTCCGAACGGGCAGGCCGGGACGCAGTACCCGCAGCCGTTGCAGATGTCGTCCTGCACGACGACGGTGCCGAACTCGGTGCGCATCAGCGCACCGGTGGGGCACACGTCCAGGCACGCGGCGTGGGTGCAGTGTTTGCACACGTCGGAGGACATCAGCCAGCGGAAGTCGGTGCGGGCCTCGGCGCCGAGTTCTGCGCCAGGCAGCGTAACGGACGGCATGCCGAGGTTGACCTTGTTGGTGTCCGTACCCAATTTACTGAGGTTTCCGGACAGCGCCTCGTCCGCGGCCCGGTTGAGCTCGTCGGAGGCGGGCGGCCCGACGGGCGTGCCGGTCAGGCCGGGGTCCTGGCCGGGCAGGCGGCGAGGCTGCTCGATGAACGCGACGTGCCGCCACGTGCTCGCGCCGAGCGCGCCCGTGTTGTCGTACGACGAACCGAGCAGGTTGAAGCCATCATCCGGGACGGCGTTCCATTCCTTGCACGCGACCTCGCAGGCCTTGCAGCCGATGCAGATCGACGTGTCGGTGAAGAAACCCTTCCGCGGCGGCGGGTCCGTCCAACCCGCGTCCACCGCCGGGTTCGCGCCCGTTTCGGCGTTCACAGTGGTCATGCTCGTCCTCCTGCGTCGTCGGTAAGGCGGAGGTTGCCGGTCGCAACGGTTGTGCCGGCCCGGCTCCGATAATCCTCGACATACCGCAACAGCGCCGGGCCGGTCGGCCGGCGCCCCGGCTGGATGTCACACGACGCGACCTTCGACTCCTGGATGTGCACGTTCGGATCCAGCGTGACCCCGAACAGGTCGTTGGCGGAGTCGCCGACGACGAGCGCGGCGCGGCCAACACCCCAGTGGTACGGCAGCCCGACCTGATGTAACACCCGCCCACCCACGTTGAGCGGAACCATGCGGTCGGTGACGAGCACGCGTGCCTCGATCGCGGTGCGCGCGGTCACGATCGTCGCCCATCCAAGGTGGTCGAGGTCACGGAGCCGGGCGAGCTCCGGCGATACCTCGCAGAAGAACGACGGCTGCAGCTCCGACAGGTACGGCAAGAATCGACTCATACCGCCGGCCGTGTGGTGCTCGGTCAGCCGGTACGTCGTGAACACGAACGGGTATACGTCGCTGCCCGGCTCCGGCGGCGACGGGTTCTGGTAGTTGTCCTTGCGCCGGTAGGCCTGACGGACCGGGTTGGCCTGCTGCCGGTAGAGCGGATTGCGAATCGGTGACTCGGCCGGCTCGTAGTGCGTCGGCAGTGGACCGTCGAGCAGTCCCGTCGGCACGAACAGCCAGCCCTTGCCGTCGGCTTGCATGATGAACGGGTCATCGCCGGCCAGGCCCGCGACACCGATGGTGCCCGGCGCGGGCCGATAGCTCGGCGGCCGGTTCGCGACGAAGTCCGGCACGTCGTGACCGGTCCACTTCTTCGCGTCGTCATCCCACCACACATAGGCCTTGCGCTCGCTCCACGGTCGCCCGTCGGGATCGGCCGAGGCGCGGTTGTAGAGGATGCGCCGGTTGGCCGGCCACGCCCATCCCCACTCCGGTGCGACCCATGACTGCTCGGATCCGGGCTTGCGCCGTGCCGCCTGGTTGACCCCGTCCGCGAAAACGCCACAGTAGATCCAGCAGCCTCCGCTGGTCGAGCCGTCGTCGGCCATCTCGACGTAGCTCGACAGTGGCTGACCGGCCTTTTCACCGGTCAGGTGGAAGCCGTTGATCTCCTGGAGTACGGCCTCGACCGAGGGCTCCCCCTTGGCGTCGACAGGGTAGTCCCAGGCCACGTCGAGCAAGGGACGGTCGCGTGTCTCGGTTGAACCGGCGACCCGCGCGCGTAGCTTGCGCCCGAGCTGGTAGAAGAAGTGCAGATCGCTGCGGCAATCCTCCGGTGGCTCGACCGCCTTGTGGCGCCACTGCAACATCCGTTGGGTCTGGGTGAATGTGCCGTCCTTCTCGGTGTGCGCGGCGGCCGGCAGGAAGAACACCTCGGTGGCGATGTCGGCGGTGCGCAGCTCGCCAGTCTCGATCTCCGGGCTGTCGCGCCAGAACGTCGCGGAGTCAATCATGTTGAGATCGCGAACGACGAGCCATTTGAGGTGCGACATGCCCAGACGCTGCAACTTGCCGTGGGCCGAGCCGACCGCCGGATTCTGGCCGAGCAGGAAATAGCCTTCGACCTTGTCGGCGATCATGTCCATCACGGTCTGATACGTACCGTGGTCTCCGGTCAGGCGCGGCAGATGGTCGTAGCACCAATTGTTCTCGGCGGTGGCAGCATCCCCCCAGTAGGCCTTGAGCAGGCTCACCACATATTTGCGAGCCTCCGCCCAGAAGCCCTTCTGAGCCGGGCTGGTGATGGCGGCCAAGTAGTCGTCCAGTGTGTCGTGCTCACCCAACTTCGGCATCGGCAGATAGCCCGGCAGCAGGTTGAACAGCGTCGGAATGTCCGTCGAGCCCTGGATGCTGGCATGGCCGCGCAACGCCATGATCCCGCCGCCGGGACGGCCCATGTTGCCCAGGAGAAGTTGGATGATCGCGGCACCCCGGATGTACTGCACGCCGACGGTGTGCTGCGTCCAGCCGACGGAGTAGACCCACGCCGTCGTGCGCTCCCGACCGCTGTTCGCGGTCACTGCTTCGCAGACCTTCACGAACATTTCGACCGGTACGCCACACGTCTCGGCGACCATCTCCGGTGTGTACCGAGCGTAGTGCCGCTTGAGCACCTGGAGCACGCAGCGTGGGTCTTGCAACGTGTCATCCCGCTCCACCCCGGCATGACGAAGCCGTGAACCGTGGGAACCGCTTTCATCGGGGGCACCGCGCGCCTGGCGGGACGCCCCGGTCTCGCGCCGAATCGGAGCGGGTAGGTCGTCCTCGCCGCTGGGGGAGACCTCATCGATCCCTTCGTACTGCCATGACGACGGGTCGTAGGCGCCGGTTTCGGGGTCGTAGCCGGAGAAAAGGCCGTCCAGGTCTTCGGTGTCCTGGAAATCGGCTCGCAACACCGTCGCCGCGTTCGTGTAGGCCCGCACATACTCGTCGAAATACAGCTCGTTTTCGAGGATGTAGTTGACGATCCCACCCAGGAATACGATGTCGCTGCCCGCGCGCAGAGGAACGTGGGTATCCGCGACCGCCGATGTGCGGGTGAACCGCGGATCGATGTGGATGACCTTCGCGCCGCGCTTTTTCGCCTCCATCACCCATTGGAATCCGACCGGATGGCATTCGGCCATGTTGGAACCCTGGATGATAATGCAGTCAGAGTTCTGCAGATCCTGCTGGAAAGTGGTGGCGCCGCCACGACCGAACGAGGTTCCCAAACTGGGAACGGTAGCGCTGTGTCAAATGCGGGCCTGATTCTCGATCTGTATCGCGCCCATGGCGGTGAACAACTTCTTGATCAGGTAGTTCTCTTCGTTGTCGAGGGTCGCGCCGCCGAGCCCGGCGATGCCGAGGGTACGGCGGAGCAACGCACCGCCCTCGTCGCGCTCCTCCCACGTACGGGTTCGGGTGTCGATGATGCGATCCGCGATCATGTTCGTCGCGGTTTCAAGGTCGAGCGACTCCCATTCGGTGCCGTACGGTCGCCGGTAAAGCACCTTGGTCTGCCGCCCCGGGCTGTTGACAAGCTGCTCGCTGGCCGAGCCCTTCGGGCACAAGCGACCGCGGGACACCGGCGAGTCGACATCGCCCTCGATCTGGACCACGCGGTCGTCCTTGACGTACACCCGCTGGCCGCAGCCGACCGCGCAATATGGGCACACGCTGCGGACGACGCGATCCGCGGTCTCGGTTCGCGCAACGTGATCACGCGTGACACGAGACTGGACTGCCGGCCCCCGCCCGGACCGATCGGCCCCAGCCAACTGCCGGAATACCGGCCAACCCAAGAAAGCCTTAGGTCCCTCCACATGCATCACATTACCCAGAATGGACGCACCGCAACGACGAATCTGCCCATCGGATTCCGGCCCGCTGTTACCTGCGGAACCTTGCTGGTGAGGCGTCAAACCAGCCTCCATCACGTCGGGGTTGCGACAACCATCGCCCGTTGTGCCGGCTCATTGGATGGGGATATCCAGGCCCTGTTCGTCGGCGGGGCGAGGGCCGAAGATCCGCCGCTCGGTTTCGTCAATGGCGACGTCGTTGATACTGGCCTCCCGCCGTCGCATGAAACCGTGCTCGTCGAACTCCCAAAGCTCGTTGCCGTAGCTACGCCACCACTGACCACTGGAGTCGTGGGACTCGTATTGAAACCGTACGGCGATCCGATTTTCCCGGAAGCCCCACAGACCCTTTCGCAGGGCGTAATCCAGCTCGCGCTCCCACTTGCCGGTGAGGAACGCGATGATCGCGTCTCGCCCGGTAATGAACTGGTCGCGATTACGCCACACCGAATCGACCGTGTATGCGCCAGCCACCTTGACGGGGTCGCGCGTGTTCCACGCATCCTCCGCCGCCTGCACTTTGACGGCGGCAGATTCAAGGTCGAATGGCGGAAACGGCGGCCGATCGGTCATGTGTCCCACCCCTGATCGCGGCTTGTCCCGTACGGTCCACATCTTAGAGGCGCACTGTGGTCATCGTGAGACAACGACCGCCCCTCGCGGGCTCACGGACTGATCTGGGCCGCGCGGGACGAACCCGCGGATGCATCGATCACGC
>DASQPR010000511.1:0-2061 GCA_035643815.1 Micromonosporaceae bacterium
CGGCGGCGCTGCGGCTCGCGCCGGCGGCGGCCCTGCGGCTCGCGCCGGGGGCGCCTACGCCCGGCAAGGCGACGGTCGACAAGCAGATCGAGGCGGCATCCAACCACCTCGAAATCGTGATCGAGCAGTTCGACGCGATCGAAGGCTCGTTGCGGGAGATCAAGGCGCGCGAGGCGGCCGGTCTCGAGCGGCTGGCACCGATGCAGGCCGCCGTCGACGCGGCGCAGAGCAGCGTCGCCCGGGTCGCCGCGCACGCGTACGAGGCGACGCCGTTGTCGAGTTTCGCGGTGTTGGTCGATGCACCGTCCGCGCAGGCGGCGACCGACCGACTATTGCTGCTCGATCGACTCGCGGCTGGGCGGCAGGACCGTGTCGACGCCTTGAACGAAGCGACCAGTGCATTTCGCGATCAGCAACAACTGCTCGTCACCCTCGACCAGCGGCAAACGACGCAGTACGCCGTCCTGGCGGCCCAGAAGAAGACGATCCTCGCGCAGATCGCAAGCCTCAAGGCGTTGCGGCTCGCGGCGTACGGCCCGTCCGGAGTGGACCCGAACAAGCCGGTCAGCGACTACGTTCCGACGTACTCAGCCGGCGTCGCGGGGCAGGCGGTCAAGTTTGCGTACGCCCAGATCGGCAAGCCGTACCAGTGGGCGGCCGCCGGCCCCGGAAGCTTCGACTGTTCCGGTCTCACGATGGCGGCCTGGCGCGCCGCTGGCGTGTCGTTGCCACACAACTCGGCCGAGCAGTACGCCGCCGTCGCACATATCTCGAAATCCGAGCTTCAGCCGGGCGACTTGGTCTTTTACTACTCACCGATCCACCACGTCGCGATCTACATCGGCGACGGGCACATCATCCATGCTCCCCGGGTCGGTGAGGACGTGCAGATCGCGTCCATTAGCACCGCCCCGATCCACGGCTACGGCCGGCCCGCCTGACGCACCGCCTTCGGCTCGATGCACCGCATTCGGGCCGATGCACCCTCTTCGGCCCGATGCACCTGGGCGGTTGCTCACTGTTCGGTGACCGGCCGCCCGCACGCGTTTCTCGGGCCGCATCTCGGCCCGCAATCGATGATGCTTCCATGACACTTTTCAGTGGACGATTGAGGTCGTAACTGCAGCCCCAATCGTCCAGTCAAGCGGATCTTGCGCCATGACCGGTGCGTTGCGGCGGGTTTGCCGCGCCCGGACACGCCGCCGGGCCCGCTGGCACTTCGTCTCGCCACGCCGATCATTCGGTGCGCGGCCGCTGGCACACCGCGCGTGCCGCCGGTAGCGCGGGCGGGCCAAACACCACGTTGGCGCAGTCCGATGCACCGCGTTCGGCTCGATCAGGTCGTGATGGCAAGCGCCAGCGGCAAAACGGCCGGCGCCCCGGCTCGCCGGAGTGCCCGTGCCGCGAGCGCCATCGTCCACCCGGAGTCGACATAGTCGTCCACCAGCAGCACGGGTCCGTCCAGCGTCTCGATCGCGGCGGCCAGCGACGGCGGGACGGTGATGTCGTCGATGAGGGCCCGTACGCGATGGGCGCTGTTGGCCCGGCCGCCCGCCGGCTGCAGCGGCGTCGTCACCGCGCCCAGCAGCGGCAGCCGGCCGATCTCGGCGATCCGCGCGGCCAGGGTCGTGACGAGGTCTCGGTGGCCGATCGAATCGATGCCGACGACGGCGGCCGGCCGCTGTGCCCACGGTTCGTCGCCGGTCGCCCAATCCTTGAGCAGCGCCACGACGGCCGTCACCAGTTCGGATGGCACGGGGGCATCTGGCGTGTCGGCCCCTACCGTCCGACGCAGGCGTTCGCCCCAGCCGAGGTCCGACACCCGGCCGAGAGCGCGGCCGGCGGCCGCTTGCTCCGCCGGTGAGATGCGTCCGCTGAGCGAGTCGAGGGCGGTCGGCCATTGCCGGCGCGGCGTGATCTCGACGCCCGGGCGTCCCAGGTGTGACCGGGCGGCCGCAAGCGCATCGTCGGAGACATCGGTCGGCAAGCCGCGGCCGGTGCAAGTGTCGCAGCGCCCGCAGGCCGCCGCAGCCGGATCGTCGAGGTTGCGCCGCAGGAATT
>DASQPR010000512.1:0-3553 GCA_035643815.1 Micromonosporaceae bacterium
CGACGCGACCGCACACGCACCCAGGGCTAACGCGGTGAGGTTGTAATACCACTCGTACGCATTCGTGCCGGGATTCGCATCGACATAGGCGTGTACGGGCAGGCCGATGAGTCCCATGAACGCGCCGGTCAGAACCGGATACTCGACCGGCGACTGGACGTACGGGATCTTGCCCTGGGACAGGCCCTCGCTGTTGTAGAGCGCGACCACGTCGGTGTAGCAGGCGTGCCGATACTGGCTGAGATTGACCCAGTTGCCATTGCTGCAGTCCGACTTCTCGGCCCAATGCAGCATGAGCGTGAAGCACGTGAGCGCGATGACGATACGTGCGACCACCCAGAACCGGCGGCCGGGCCGGGCGGCGTGGATGCCGAACGGGCCGCCAATCGACTCGGACACGCCGCGGACGAAGTTGTCGTCCCGAGTCGGCACGTCGATCTGTAGTCCACGGCTGGCGCCACCGGGCCCGTCAGCGCGCCGGCTGCCGTCGAAGCGGTGGCCGTCCGCGGGCACTGGGTCGGAAGTCGTCACCGTTACATCCTGCCGCTACCGGCAATCCCGCCCAAGCCCGGTCGGCCGACCAGGGCGGTGGTCGGCCGACCGGCGAGCGTGACTTGTGGCGGGGTGGGATCAGCCACCGCCGGGGCCGCCCCCGCCGCCCTTCTGGCTCGGTGGCGGAGATGGTGTTCCGGTGGGCGGTTGCGTCGGGGGCGGGGTAGGCCCGCCACCACCGCCTCCACCGCCGCCACCGCCGCCACCGCCGCCTCCACCGCCGCCGCCACCGCCGCCGCCGCCTCCACCGCCGCACAGCAGTGGGAAGTTGCACGGGTTCTGCGTCGGGGGCGGGGGCGGTGCCGGGGACGATGTCTCACCGAGTGCCGGATCGCCGGTGTTCTGGAGACCCGCGAACTGCTGGTTCGAGTACGGACGGCCGCCGGGGCCGTTGTTCAGGTATGCATTCATGTACGAGGCCCAGACCGCGGCCGGCACGGTCGCACCACCGATTGCGTGGCCACGCTGGTCCACGACGGCCATCGGCGCACCGGTGAAGCCGACCCACACGGAGGTCGCTATCGCTCCATTCTTCGGGTCCCCGCCGGCGGTGTATCCGTTGAAGAAGCCGCTCGAGTTCTGGCCCGCCTTGGCGTTCTTGCCGTCGTACTCCCAGGTGCCGGTCTTGACCGCGGCCTCGCGATTGCCGTCGAGCTTGTTGTCGTGCTCGTCGCTGTTCTTGTAGACCTGTTGCATCGCCCACTGCTCGTCGTTGGCCATCTCGTGCGTGTATCCGGGGACCGGGGTGACGTGCACGGCGGTCTGGTAGACCTTGTGCGCGTCGTTGCCGTAGCCCTGGTTCACGTAATTCACGAAATGCTCGTCGGCCCGTACGCCGTTGTTCGCGAACGTGGCCATGACGTTCGCCATGTCCTGCACGGTGACGTTGTAGGCGCCGAAGCTCACGTCGGCCCCGAGGCAATGGGGCCAGATCTGGTCACCGTTGGAACCGTTGAGCGGTAGGCGCTTGCCGCCGCACGGAGCACCGGCCCAGACCTGTTTGATGCCGAGGTCGTACGCCATGTCGAGCACCTTGGCCGGTGACATTTTGGCCTTCTTGTCCTCACCGACGGCGTAGTAGACGGTGTTGAGCGACTCTTGCAACGCTTTCCACAGCGTGCATACGTGCGCGGCGCCAGGGCATGCCTCGGTCGCGCCAGCGTTCTTAACCGGTTTGACCCGGTCGGCGAACTTGCGCGTATGCGGGCCATACCAGTAGGAGTTCAGCGAGATGCCCTGCCGGAGCGCGGTGGCCAGCGTCACGGTCTTGAACGAGGAACCTGGCGTGACCGATTCGTTGGTCAGCTGCCCGTCGCCGAAGACCGGGTCGTTGTAAATGCCGGCGAAGTCGATGTTCGAGCCGTTCGCGCCGCCGTAGTAGGCGACCACCGCGCCGGTGCCCGGTTGCACGGAGACGAGTGCGGCGCCCTCACCCTTCTTCATGCCGTACATCGGAGTGTCCTTGACCTTGCCGCTCGCGGCCTTCTCGGCAGCCGCCTGGGCGCTCTTGCTGATCGTTGTGACGATCTGGTAGCCGCCGTACTTGAGGCTGTTCGGCCCGGTGGTCGGGAAGTAGAGCGAGCCATCGGCCTTCTTCGCGTGACTGAGCTCGTCCATCACGTGGTGGACGATGTAACCCTCCGGAGACGCGAGTGCGTTGGCGGCGTGGTTGTCCTGCTCCTTAATGGAGTTCGTCGGGTAGGTGAGCTGCGCGATGGCCGCCGCGTCGGCGTAGCCCGGCCGGGGCGCCACTCGAGGCAACTGTGACTTGACGTAGTTGAACCGGTCGATCGCGGTCTGACATGGCCCCTTGTTGCCGGCGCCACAGTTCGGGTCATATTTGCCGCCGTTCGGGTTTTTGATCAGGCCGGCGAGCACCATCGCCTGGTTCAGCTTGAGGTTCGACGCAGGGACGTTGAAGTACGCCTCCGACGCTGCCTGGATACCGTACGCGCCGCGGCCGAAGGGGACGATATTCAGGTAGTTGTCGAGGATCTGATCCTTCGACATCTGCTTGGTCATCTTCATCGCGATCGCGATCTCTTTGATCTTGCGCGAGTACGACGCCGAATACGTGAGGCCGGCGACCGCACGGGCGTACTGCTGCGTGATCGTCGAGGCGCCTTGCGTGTCGCCACCCTTGACGTTGTTGACGAACGCTCGGATGATGCCCTTGAAGTCGACGCCCTCGTTCGTGTAGAACGTCGCGTCCTCGGCCGCCGTGACTGCCTGCTTGACGACCGGCGGAATCTGGTTGTCCTGCAGGATCTGGCGGTTCTGCTCACCGAGCTGGGCCATCACGGTCTTGCCGTCGGAGTAGTAGATCGTGGTCGACTGCTGCAGCGGCACGTCCGCGGGCAGCGTGATCGACGCCGTGTAATACACGCCGGTGATGACGCCGATGCCGGTCAACATGATCAGCACGGCGAGCGAGGCAATGATCCGCCGGCGCCGCCGCTTCTTCTTGTTGATCGGCGCCTTGCCCGCTGGTCCGCCGGGACCGGTTCCAGGCGGGCCACCTGGGCCGCCCGGTGCGCCGGGTCCGGCGGGTGCGTTCGGGTCCGCCGGGGCCAGAACCGCGGCGCGGCCAACGGTCGCACGCCCATTCGACGGCGGTACGGACGCTCGCCCGGCCGCCGACGGATCGGGGACCACGTCCGCGCCGAACGGGTCGAAGCCCTCGGCCATTCCCGGCGCCGCGGCCTCGAAGTCGGCCGGCCGTACGCTCGCGCGCCCGACCGTCGCGCGTCCGCCGGCGGCCGGCGGACTCACCGACGCGGCCGGAACCGACGCCGAACCAATCGAGGCGGAACCGACCGATGCTGAACCCGCCGCTGCCGCTGGCGCGGACACCGCACCCACGGACGCCGAGGCGACCGAGGCCGATCCGACCGAGGCCCGACCGCCGGGTCGTGGCCCCGGCGGCGACATTGGTCCGTCCCCGGGACGCCGATGTGGCGGGCCGACGTGGCCCTGGCTCACCGAGCCTGGGCGGCCTCGA
>DASQPR010000513.1:0-5019 GCA_035643815.1 Micromonosporaceae bacterium
GCCCTCTTTGTCGTCCCGGATCACCGGGGCGTCGGGGTCCATCGCCTTGCGGGCGTCGTAGACGACCGGCAGCTCTTCGTATTCGACGTCGATCAGTTCGAGGGCGTCGCGGGCCGAGTAACGGTCCTCGGCGATCACGAACGCGACCTCCTGGCCCTGGAAGCGGACCTTGTCCGTCGCGAGCACGGCTTGCGTGTCGTAGGAGAGGGTCGGCATCCACGCGAGGCCGAGCGTCTCCAGCACGGCACCGGTGATGACGGCCTTGACCTTCGGATGCGCCTCGGCGGCCTTCGTGTCGATCGAGACGATCTTGGCGTGGGCGAACGGGCTGCGCAGGATCGCTCCGTGCAGCATGCCGGTCAACTGCACGTCATCGACGTAGTTGCCCTTGCCGCGGGTGAAGCGCGCGTCCTCCTTGCGGATCATCCGGCCAAACCCCATCGGGGTCGCCGGCGCTGCGGTGGCAGTCACGCGGACACCTCCTGCGACGCTGCCGTACGTTGGTCCGCCTCATGTTCGGCGGCCCACCGTACGGAACGGACAATATTCTCATATCCGGTACACCGGCACAGTTGGCCCGAGATTGCCTCCCGGATCTCCAGCTCGCTCGGATCCGGGTTGTGGTCGAGCAGCGACCGGGCGGTCATCATCATGCCCGGCGTGCAGAAGCCGCACTGCAATCCATGACATGCCACGAAACCCGCCTGGACCGGGTCCAGCTCGGCGCCGTTGGCGAGTCCCTCAACCGTACGCACGCGGCGGCCATCCGCCATCACGGCGAGAACGGTGCAGGACTTGACCGGCGTCTCATCCATCCACACGGTGCACACGCCGCAGTTGGATGTGTCGCAGCCCCAGTGGGTGCCGGTGAGGGACAACTCGTCGCGCAGGAAGTGCACAAGCAGCATTCGCGGAGCGACATCCCGCGTGTAGTCCTGGCCGTTGACGTTCATTGTGATTTGCATCGGTTAGGCCTCCTGTCCCCGAGCGCGGGCGGCCGCACGACGCAGCGCCCGGGTGGTGAGTTCGCCAGCGAGATGCCGCTTGTAGTCGACCGGGCCACGCTGGTCGGCGCTCGGTTCGCAGTGCTCGGCGGCGATCGCGCCGGCCTGCGCGAAGTTGTCTTCGGTCACCGGCTTGCCGCGCAGGAAGTCCTCTGCCTCGGCCGCGTGGAAATGTTCCGCGCCGACCGCGGTCAGCCCAATGCCGACGTCGGTCACGGTGTCGCCGTCGAGCCAGAGCGCTACCCCGGCCGCGGCCACGGCCCAGTCACCGACGCGGCGCTCGATCTTCTCGTACGCGCTGCCGCCGCCCGGCCGAACCGGGACCCGGATCTCGATCAGGAGTTCGCCCGGCTGGACCACGGTCTCGTACGGCCCGGTGTGGAACTCGCGCACTGGCACCGTCCGTGTGCCGTCGGCGCCGCGGATCACACAGGTGGCCGCGACAGCGGAGAACGCGGCCGACAGGTCCTCGGACGGATCGGCCTGGCATAGCGATCCGCCGATGGTCCCCCGGTTGCGGACAATGGGGTCGGCGATCACCCGCTCGGCATCTATGAAGATCGGATAGTGCTCGGACACGAGCGGCGACTCGAGCAGTTGGACGTGGCGTGTCATCGCCCCGATCCGCAGTTCGTCGCCCTCCAACCGCACGTACGCCAGCTCGTCGAGATCGTTGATGTCGATCAGCGCCTCGGGTCGAGCCAGTCGAAGCTTCATCATCGGGAGAAGGCTGTGGCCGCCCGCGACCACCCGCGCCTCTTCTCCCCACTGGGCGAGCAGGGCGAGAGCGTGCTCGACGCTCGTCGCCTTCTCGTACTCGAAATGTGCCGGTACCTGCATCACGCCTCCATGCCAGGGCGTCCAGGGTGGGTGGGTCGGACGCGCAGTGGTGGAACATGGTCAACCTCAAGCATCCTCGCGCCGACGCTGCCATATGGGCAACGGCCCCTTAACCGATCGGTTAGCTCGCCAGCTCACGCGTTTGCGAGCGGGCTGGCCGCGCAGGGTCGAGGCGTGCGAATGTTGCAGTTGTGACGCTCACCCAACTCGGGGCCTTCGTGCTCGTGGCACGTCTCGGCTCGGTCCGGGCCGCGGCCGACGTGCTGGGTGTGAGCGAGCCGGCCGTATCGAAGGCCATCGCGTCGCTCCGGCAACATCTCGGCGATCAGCTGATCATGAAAGACGCCACCGGCATGACGCTAACCGAGGGTGGCAGCCGGCTGATCGCCATCGCCTCCCAGATGGTGAGCCTGGGCGCCGAGGCGGAGGCGGCCGTACGCGCGGCCAACGGCGCGCCGGCGCAACTGCGGCTGCTGGTCAACTCGACGATCTCGGAGTTCATCGCGACGCCGCTCACCGAGGCGTTCACTCGGCACCGCAACGGCACGGTCGAGGCCTCGTCCGGCGTGGCCACCATCGCGGAGATGCGGGCGTTGCTGGCCGACCGGCTGGCCGACGTCGCGCTCGGCCCGGCCGTCCCGGTCGAGGGCGACCGCAACCTAATCACCGAGCCTGTGCTGCGCTACCTCGTTGTGGCCGCCGCGGCGCCACAGAAGCGGTTCACCGGATCGCCCCGCACCTGGCCCTGGCTCGTCGGGCCGTCGGGCGTCGATCCTTACGGCGACATCGGCCGGCTCCTCCGTGCGTTTCGGGTGCCCGACCAGCGCATCAGCGTCTTTCCCAACGAGACCGCCGCCTGGGTGGCGGCGGCGGACGGCCACGGCGTGACGCCGGCGGTGTCGACGTTGCTCCACAGCCACGTCCGTCGCGGTGAGCTGCACCTGGTCGCGACCGATGCGACGCCGGTGCAGGGCACCTGGTACGCAACGACGCTGCGCACCGATCGGCGGACCACGACGTCGACGTCGTTCGTGAACTTCCTGTCCACACCGTCGGCGATGCAGCTGATGTGCTCACCCGGCGCCGGTGTCCCGCCCTCCCGCTTCCGCCCGCCGGTGTACGTGACGATCTGGAGCTGACGCCGGCGCCGATCAGGCCCGATCTACGGGCGTCGGTACGTGGCCGAATCGAGCACGGCTGCCCGGTGTGGCACAATCTGCGACGTTGCCGTCGCCGCCGCTGAGCAGGCATTCGGCCCGCATTGACAAGGCACACCGCCAGCCAGGAGTTAGGTCCAATGACCCGCGAGGCACCCGCCGAGAGCTACGACCCCAACGCCATCATCGACAAGTGGATGAAGGTGTGGGACGACCTGCACGTCAACGAGGCGGACGGGCTCACCGAGGGCGACGAGACCACCCCGCGGTCGTACGTGGTCAGCATGTACCCGTACCCATCGGGCGACCTGCACATGGGCCACGCCGAGGTCTACTCGATCAGTGACGCGATCGCCCGCTACGTACGGATGCAAGGTCACAACGTGCTCAACGCGATCGGCTGGGACTCCTTCGGGCTGCCGGCCGAGAACGCCGCGCTCAAGCGAGACCTCGATCCGCGCGACTGGACGTACGCGAACATCGCCGTACAGGCCGAGTCGTTCCGCCGGTTGGGTGTCTCGTTCGACTGGCGGACCCGGCTGCACACGTCCGACCCGGAGTATTACCGCTGGAACCAGTGGCTGTTCCTGCGCCTGTTCGATCGTGGCCTCGCCTATCGCAAGGAGGCGGCGGTCAACTGGTGCCCGAACGACCGGACCGTGCTCGCGAACGAGCAGGTGATCGCCGGCCGGTGCGAGCGCTGCGGGACCATCGTCGTGCAGCGTCCGCTCACCCAGTGGTTCTTCAAGACCACGGCGTACGCCCAGCGGTTCCTCGACGACATGGCGCAGCTCGAAGGCAAGTGGCCACACGAGGTGCTGGCCATCCAGCGCAATTGGATCGGTCGCTCCTCGGGCGCACACATTGACTTCGCGATCACCGGTCGAGCCGAGCCGGTGCGCGTGTTCACCACCCGGCCCGACACGTTGTTCGGCGCCACGTTCTTCGTCGTCGCAGTCGACTCGCCGCTGGCCGACGAACTCTGCACCGATGAGCAGCGCGCGGCATTCGAGGCGTACCAACAAACCGCCGCGACCGCGACCGAGATCGAGCGGCTCGCGACCGACCGGCCCAAGACCGGCGTGTTCCTTGGCCGCTACGCGATCAACCCGGTGAGTGGCGAGCAGATCCCCGTCTACGCGGCCGACTATGTGCTGGCCGAGTACGGAACCGGCGCGATCATGGCCGTCCCGGCGCATGACCAGCGCGACCTCGACTTCGCCCGCGCACATGGCGTGCCCGTCCGGGTGGTCATCGCGACCGGCGAGCCGGACCCGGCCGAGAGCGGCGTCGCCACGAACGGGGACGGGCGCCTGGTGAACTCGGGCGAGTTCGACGGCCTGCCGGTCGAAGCGGCCAAGGAGGCGATCACCGCCAAGCTCGGCGCCAAGGGCGTGGGCGAGGCCGCGGTCACCTACCGGCTCCGCGACTGGTTGCTCTCCCGCCAGCGCTACTGGGGAACGCCGATCCCGATCATCCACTGCCCGTCGTGCGGTCTCGTACCCGTGCCGGACGATCAGCTGCCGGTCGAGCTGCCGACCACCGGGTACGAGCTGCGCCCGGCCGACGGCGAGTCGCCGCTGTCGAGCGCCACCGACTGGGTGAACGTCGAGTGTCCGACCTGTGGCGGGCCGGCCCGCCGGGACACCGACACGATGGACACGTTCGTCGACTCGTCGTGGTATTTCCTGCGCTACCCGAATCCGGACTACACCGACGGCCCGTTCGATCCGGCCGGCGTCGCGCGCTGGCTGCCGGTCGACGAATACATCGGCGGTCGCGAGCACGCCACCGGGCACCTGATGTATTCGCGGTTCATCACCAAGGTGCTCTACGACATCGGCATGGTTCCGTTCGTCGAGCCGTTCACCAAGCTCATGAACCAGGGTCAGGTCATCATGGCCGGCAAGGCCATGAGCAAGACACTTGGCAACCTCGTCAACCTCCAGGAGCAGATCGCGGCGTACGGGCCTGACGCCGTACGGGTGACGATGGTGTTCGCCGGACCACCCGAGGAC
>DASQPR010000514.1:0-6888 GCA_035643815.1 Micromonosporaceae bacterium
ACGCCGTTGCGCTAGCCGACGCCGTTGCGCTAGCCGACGCCGTTGCGCTAGCCGACGGCGTTGCGTTGGCCGACGGCGTTGTGTGCGGCCCGGCCTGTGAGGACGGCGCTTCGCTGTCGCCGGACGATTCGATGCCCGAACCGGCGACGATATGACCGGTCGCGTGTCGGTGTACCCCCGAGTCGTCAGCACCGGCCGGCAGCGTGATGCGTTCACCGATATTGATCAGATTCGAGTCCTCGATGTGATTTTGCCGCGCGATGTCGGTAGCGCTGGCGAAACTCCCGCCGAATCGTTCGGCGATCCGGCCGAGATAGTCACCTTTGTGGACCTTGTACACCAGATGCGCGTCTGGTGCCACGGTCTCCGAGCTGGCGTGCGTACCCGCCAATGGCGCGTCCCGATGATCGACGGTGGGTGGGGTGACCGCCTGATCGGCGACCGGCGACCGATCGGGCGTCGCGACGGCGACCGCGGCCACCGGCGCGTGAGGCGACGCGAAGCCGGCCGCGGGCGCCGTGATGGTCAGTGCGACGGCGGTGATGAGGCCGGCCGCCCAGCGCTGGGGGCCGCCGAGTCCAGGCAGATGGGCCGCGGCCCGGCCGCGCAGGCGCGCGACGGTCTCAACCACGATCGACAATGCGAAGCTGGCCCAGGCCAGCCATCCGATGATCACAAGGAGCCGGATGAACAACGTACCGGTGGCGTCCTTGTGCAGCAGTTCGTCGCGCAGACTCGACCAGGATTCGACGTGGTGCGGCAGCGGATCGCCGCCGAGCGCGGTCAGCAAGAGCGGCACGCCGATGATCACCACGGCGAGCGCGACCGCGGCGGCGAGACCGAGCACGAATTGGCTCGAGCGCGACCGCATCGTCGGCTGGGACATGAGCACCTCCTGGCCAGCGGGCCGGGCGTGGGGTTGACTATCCGGTCAGAAGTTGGGCGGTCGCGACACCGGTCTCGGTCCACGGACCGAGGTCGATCGCACCCAACAGTTTCGGGCTGTACACGACCTGCACGGTCACCTTCACGGCGTGGCCACCGTCGATCACCTGTGCGTTGCCGGTGACGCCGGCATCGTGGAGATAAGCCTGCGCGGCCGCCTGGGCTGCGTCCTGCTGGACGATGTCGGCGGTGCCGTTGATGGCCTGCGGCAGATCAATCGCCTGACCGGCGGCGCGGGCCGCTTCGGCCGCGATGTCGTCGGCGGTGGCCAACGCCGTTAGCCGGCCGCCACCGTCCACGGCGAGACCGACCATGAGGAACAGTGCGGCCGCGAACGTGATGACCATCAGGGTGAACGCCCCGTCGTCGCCGCGCCAGTCGCGACGCAGTCGTCGAGCGAGCCACGCCGTCATGACCGGCCTCGGAACTGGTCGAGATAACTGGTGAACGTCGCGGTCAGCGTCTTCGTTCCGGGCAGCCCGGGCAAACCGACGTCGTTGAGCGGCACGACGCATGTCACGGTGACCGTGACGACCGCCGTCTCACCGATGGGCCGCTGGAACTGGCTTGTGTCCGGCACCACCGTCGGTCCGCCATTGCAATTGAGATCCTGCTGGCTGAGCGCGTTCTTGGCCGCGGCCAGGGATGCGGTGTCGGCCTCGGTCTGCGTACGGGAGATCGACGCGGCTCGGGCCGCATCGTGCGCCGCGGACTCGACCGCTTGCGCCGCTACCTCGATACGCATCGAGATGACGGCGACCGCGATGAGCATGAGCAGGACCGGCGCGAGAATTGCGGCCTCCAACGTGCTGGCGCCCCGGTCGCCGCGCATCCACACCGCCGCCCGGCGCCGGTGACGGCGTCCGTTGGCAGGGACCGAGCTACGCCGGTTCATGGCCGGAACTCCTCCACCGGTCCACTTGCGACCTGAGTAACGTTGGTCGCGAACCCGGGCACCAATGACAAGGTCCGGCCTCTGACCGTCGCGAACACCTCGTTGCCCCGGATCTCGACGGTGACCTTGGGGTCGAGAAGCGAGTCGCCCTGCGCCGCGATGAACGCTTCGGCGCGTGCCTGTCCAACGCCGGGAGCAGCGCCGAGCACGCGTTGGGCGTTGACCGCCTGATGCGCGGCGTTCAAGGCGATCGACCGCCCGTACGACCACATGGCAACCTGCACGCACGTGAAGATCGCAAGGAACATCGCCGGCACCAGGATGGCGAACTCGAGCGTGCTCGAGCCACGGTCCGTGCCGCCCAACCGGCGCCACCAGAGCCGGCGCGACATCGCGCGGAGGCCGCCGGAAGCGCCGGTGCTCACTTGCTGCCGCTGTTGCTGCCGTTGACGATGTCGTTGTCCTTGTTGGTGACCGCCGTCCGGATCGCGATGAACGCGAGACCGGCGACCGTGACGCCGAGCATCACGAGCAGCAGATATTCGATCGTCGACGCTCCGCGTTCGTCTTCGCGGATGGCCTGCCAGCGCTGGACGAACAACGTGGTGAAGATCTTGAGGTAGATGAACATGTCTCCTCCGGGGGCGTTAAGTGGCGATGCGCGAAAGTGCCGGGTATCCGATGAGGACGAGGAACACCAAGAGCAACATGCTGGTCGGCACGTAGAGCAGGGTGGTCGCGGTCGCGGCGCGCTGCTGTTCGGTCGTACGCAACGCGACACGCATCGACTGGGCACGGCTCAGCAGCGTCTGGTAGACCTGTGCTCCCTGGTCGCCAACGAGACTCATGATCTCGCCGACCTCACCGAGGTCGGGCACGCCGATCTCGACCGAGACCTGGCGCAGCCGCGTCCACGGCGCTTCATTGGCGTAGCGGGCGTCGGCCAACACGTCGCGAATGCGCTCGAAGACCCAACTCTCGCCAACCTGCGCGGCCAGTTCGAGCGACTCGACGGCCCCCGCGCCGGCATACCGTACGAGCCCGACGAGCGTCAGGTACGTGGCGACAGCCCGCCGGAACTCTTCCCGGGCCGCGTCCGCCTTCTGCCGGATGCCCGAGTCGACCAGCAGGAAGAACAGGATCGCGAGCACCAGCCCGAGAAGGGTCGGGTAATACCAGCGAATGTGGATGCCGAACTGGCCGAACACGGCGGCGGCAACGCTCGGAAAGACGAGTCCGAGCAGCGGATAGCCGAGTTTCTCCAGGGTGTAGCGGTCCGTTGTCATGCCGATCAACCGCATGTCAGCCAGCGGCGGCTTGAGCCCGAGCCGGGCGGTCAGGGACGGCCCGGCCGCGGCCGGTGCGGCGCTGACCTGGTTCGTCGTCGGATGGAGCCGGGCCAGGGCCGACTCCAGCGCCGGCGGGGCCGGCACCGCGCCCCGAACGACCAGGAACACCCCGAGCCCGATCAGGGCGCCGAACACGAGCGCGAGCTGGACCAGCGTCGTCACGATGCGCCGTCCTTCTTCGTCGGCGCTCGCAGCAAGCGCGGGATCCGGGCCGGCGTGTTCAGCTTGCGCATCCACAACAGCAGCAGTCCGCAGGCGATCACGCAGCCGAGCAGCACGAACTGTCCGGTGAACGTGTGATACGGCGCCATGTACGTCTTGTTGATGAGCAGCACCAGTAACCCGCCCAGGGTCAGAGCGGTGAGGATGTTGCCGGACAACCGTGCATCGGTGCGGCCGGCGGAGATCTCCCGCCGCATGGTCAGAAGCTCGGCGATCCCCTCGGTCACGCGATCGAGCACGTCGGCGAGTTTCGGACCACGTTCCTTTGCGTTGAGGATCAGCGCGGCGACAACCTCGTCGCTGGTCGGGTCGGCGATCCGATCCGCGAACCGGTGCAGCGCCTCGTCGGTGGAGATCGAGCTGGAAAGTTCACTGGCGAGCTGGCCGACTTCGGCGGCGATCGCCGCGGGCGCCTCGGTCGCGCTGACGAGGATCGCCTGGTGCAGACCACCGCCGGCGCGTACGAGGTCGGCCAGGCGCCGAGTCCAGATCTCGACCGCCTCCAGTCGGGCGATCGAGCGCTTCTCCATACGGCCGGCACCGAACAGCCACGGCGCGGCGATAATGGCGGCGCCCGCGACGAGGCCGACCGCGGGAATTCCGGTGTAGAGCCAACCGGCGGCCAGCGCGACAACGCCGCCAATCACGTACCCGAAACGGCGGTTGCGTTCGGCCGGCGCGAGATTCGCTCCTACCAGGCGTCGCACGAAGTCGTCGGTAGCGGAGGCCGGCCGGGCCGGACCGGTCGTGCCACGCGCGCCGAGCACCACGGCGATGACGCCACCGATGATGGCGATGACCGTGATCGCAGCAAGGACAGCGTCGCTCATCGGCTGTCCCCCATCGCGTAGGCGCCGGCCGAATTCAGCAGCACGCGCATGTCGAGACCGGCGCGCTGCAGCTCGATCGCTCGCCGCTCACTGGGGCGTACGCCGGTCGGCACGGCGAGGCCGGTCGGACCGGGCGCGAAGATTCGCGACCGCGCGAGTTGGGTGCCCTCACCGAGGCCGTGCACCTCCATGATGCTGGAGACGTAGCGCTTCGGCCGCCGACCGGGGAACTCCTCCATGTTGACGTACACCACGAAGTCGAGCGCGTTGCCGATGGTGAGGTATGCCCCCTCGCGACTTTTCGATGCGCCGTAGCGCAGCAACAGCTCGGCTAGCCGGTCGAACACGCCGTGTTCATCGCGCGAGTGGATCGTGCACAGCGAGCCGTACGTGGTGTTCATCGCGTCGAACATGGCGACGATCTCTTCGGCGCGCACCTCGCCGACGATGATGCGGTTGGTGGACAGTCGAAGCATGTGCGGGAAGAGATCATCGATGGTGAGCTGACCTTCGGGTCGACCGTCGATGCCCTTCTCCCCGAAGCCCTCGCGCTCCTCGAAGCAGACGGCCCACGGGTGGCGGCCGGTGCTGTCCAGACCGAGTTCACCGACGGTCTCCATGACCGCGAACCATTCCTCGCGCGGGATCTCGTCGGCGATCGCGCGAAGGAGCGTCGTCTTCCCGGAGTTCGCTCGACCGGCGATCATGATGTTCATATGCGCCGCGATGGCGGCCTCGAGGAATGCCTTCACGGTCGGTGTGATGGCATCCATCCGCACCATGTCGTCGAGCGACACGTCCCTGATGCGGTGCCGGCGGATCACCACGACCGGTCGCGACGTGACCATGTAGATCACCGTGAGCCGGGCTCCATCGGGCAGGCGCAGGTGCAGGATCGGCTTCGCGCTCGACAGCGACCGTTCGGTCTTGCCGCCGCGTTCGGCCAGCCGTTGCAGCAGGCTGATGAGCTCCTCGTCGCTCGCCGCCGCGGTGAACGTCGTCTCGTCGATCACGCCGTTGGCGTACACCACCCGGACGCGGGTGCCGAGCACCATGATGTTCTCAACGTCGGGATCGTCGATCAGCGGCTGCAGGCGGCCGAGACCGGTGAGGTAGGCGTTGACCGCTTCGCTGAGCGCGCGCTCGTAGCCGGGCCACGTCACCGGGCCGGTCTCCCCTGACCGTACGCGCGTGTCGACATTGCGACGTACGACGGCGTCGGTCAGCTCACGGGTGATCGCCCGACGATGGTCGTTGGTCACCGACGTCTCGCCGCGCAGCGCCTCGATGACGAGCCGACTCACCTCCGCCTGCAGCGCGCTGACGAGGTCGTAGTCGATCTGAATGGCCGGGTCCGGTGTGGCCGGCAGCAGACCGGGCGCGCTTGCCGGTGCCATCGGCGAAAAGTCGATCCGCAGGCCGGCTCGACCGACGGACGCGCCGTTCGCGGCCGTGCCGGTGACCGCGTTGACGTGGTTGCCGTCGACGGCATGACCATTGGCATGGCCATTCGCGGTCTCGTGCATTGCGGCGGCGGACCGCAATTCGGCCACGCCGGTGCGACCCGGATCGGCCGTCCGCAGGTGTGTCTGCTCCCAGCGCCGCTGCGCGTGCTGATCGGCACCGTACACACGCGGCGCCAGCGGATCGGCGGGATCGGCGGCGGCCCGCAGCGCGAGTGGCCGGTCATCGTCGCGTCCGATGCGATGCTCGCGACTCTCGGCTGCCGGCGGCGGTGGTTGGCGGCTGGCCGGGCCGGCCGGCAACTCGGGGCCGGGCACGAGGCGGGGGTCCACCATGGCCGGCGTGGCGCTATCGGGGTCGGCCGTCCTCGCCACAGCGATGGGGTCGATCCCGGCAACCGACGTGTTGGCCGGCGGCGGCGCATGCCTTGATGTCACGTGTCCGGGCGGGCTGAACGTCGTGGCGCCGCGGGTCGGTGATGGTCCGGCTTCAAGTGCCGCCGACGCTGATGACGCCGCCGCGGCCGCATCCGTGGCGGACGCACCGAAGGTCGCGACGCCGAACGGCGCCGGCGACGCGAACGCTGAGCGGAGCGGCGGCGCGGCTGGCGGACCGGAGGTCCGTTCGGGCGGCGGCGCGTCGGCAATCGGCCGGTATCCCGTGGAGACGGCGTCACCATCGACGGGCTCGACCAGCGAGACGGAGCCATGTGCCTGCGACGCTTGGACGACCGGCGCGGCCACCGTCGCGGTGTCGGTAAACGCCAGTTGGTACGGCCGACCTGACGTCCCCGCCTCGGCCGGACGCGACCTCGCTGCGGCCCCATCGACGGTCGACTGTGCGTGCTGGCGTTGCCCGGGGGCGCTGTCGTCGAGCGGGCGCTCGCCGACTGGGCTCGGGTCGACCGCGTCCCCCACCGCGGCGGACGTGTTAGCGGTGTGGGACGTATTCGACCGGGGGGTGAACATCGAAACCGGCGCCGGCTCTGGCCGCGTCTCCGGCTGCAGATGGCGACCGCCGGACCGCTGGCCGCCGGTCATGTCGGAACCGTATTCGGCGTCCGACCCGAAGGCAGCGTCGCGGCCACTTACCGATGGATCATCGGTACGCGCGCTATAGCCGGGCTTGGCCGGCGATCCGAGGTAACCGGCGTGTCCCGCAAACCCGTCCGCGATTGGATCAT
>DASQPR010000515.1:0-4495 GCA_035643815.1 Micromonosporaceae bacterium
TTTGACGCGGAAAGTATCTGCCTGCCCGAACAATCGACCGAGCGGGGTTATGCCCGAGTCAACGCGATCACCGGGATGACCCGGGTCGTCTTCTTCTCGTACTCGGCGAATCCGGGATTGAACGCGGCCTGCTCGGCGTAGACATCGTCACGCTCGGCCCCGAGCACCTCGGTCGCGACCGCCTCGAACGTCTCGGTGCCGACCTCGACGGTGACCTTCGGATGGGCCTTGAGGTTGTGATACCACGCCGGGTTGATCGGCCGCGCGTTGAACGATGCGAACACGTAGAGGGTGTCGTCGCGCTTGAGGTAGGCCAGCGGGTTCACGCGTTCGGCGCCGGATTTCGCGCCGGTCGTGCGCAGCAACAGCAGTGGCTGCTTGGCGAATGCCTTGACCGTGCCGCCGTTGGCACGGAACTCCTTGATGATTTCGTCGTTCCAGTTGTTCGGCATCGTCTCACTTCCGTCTCATGGGCGTCGTGGTGCAACTTTCGTCCCGCACGGTCAACCTAGCTCGCGCTCGAAGGTCGGGGGCCGTTCGGCCGCCGTACGTTGTCGCGCCGCTTCGTAGAGGACGACGGTCGCGGCGCTGGCGGCGTTCAGCGAACTCGCCGAGCCGGTCATGGGAATCCGTACGGTCACGTCGCAGGCATCCCGCCACGCGGCCGACAGCCCGCTGGTCTCGTTGCCGATCACGACGTACGTCGGACCGGTCAGGTCGGCGTCGGCCGCGTCGATGTCGCCGCGCTCGTCGGTCGCGACGAGCTGAGGTCGGTCGGTCGGAGCCATCGTGTCCCGCCAGGCCAGCACTTCGCGATGGGAGGGCACCCGAACCACTGGCACGGCAAACAGTGAGCCGGCGCTGGCGCGTACCGACCGGGGATCGTACGGATCGGCGGCATGCCCCGTGACAACGACGCCATGCGCTCCAAACGCGTCGGCCGACCGGATCAGCGTGCCGATGTTGCCCGGCCCGGTCGGTCGGTCGAACACGACACCGAGCGTCGAGCCGGACGGCGCGCCGCCGCCACGCGCCAGCCGTCGAAGTGAATCTGGCGGCAGCGTGGCGACAGCGATGAGTTCGGGCGCACCTTCGTCCTTCTCGCCCAACTCGGCCATCAGCTCCGTGGTCAAAGCCGCGCGCACCGGATCGCCGGCGATCGCCGTCGAGAGGACATCGCGGGCCCACGTCGACAGGTCGCGATCGGCGTCGTAAAGCAGTGCCGTCAGCGCCCAATCGAAGCGAAGAGCGAGGCTGATCGGACGGACGCCGTGCACGAGGAATTCGCCGGCCCGCTGCCGCTTCGTACGGTTGCCGAGCAATGCCTGCCACTGCTGGAAGCGGGCGTTTCGTGTGCTGATGCGCAATGGCGGCGGCATGGGCCTCCCGGGGTTCTCCGGCGGCCCGCTGACCGGAGCCCACCGGTGTTACTCGGCGGTCACGAAGTGGTTAGGTGTAGACGGTAGTGCAGCCAACGAGAGGCGTCGCGATGACCACACGGACCGGACGTGAATACCACCTCGCCAGTCGACCGGTCGGCTGGCCGACGCCGGCGAACTTCGCGCTCGTCGATGTCGAGGTGCCCGAGCCAGACCCGGGTCAGGTGCTTGTCCGCAACACGTACCTGTCGGTCGATCCGTACATGCGCGGGCGGATGAACGACGTGAAGAGCTACGTACCACCGTTCCAGATCGGTCGGGTGCTCGACGGCGGCGCGATGGGCGAGGTGATCGCGTCCGGCAGCGACGAAGTGCCGGTGGGCGCGACGGTCGTGCACAACTTCGGCTGGCGCGAGTTCGCGGTCTTCGACGCGAAGTACGCACAGGTCGTCGATCCGTCCGCGACGCCGAGTCCGGCGACCTATCTCGGCGCGCTCGGCGTCCCCGGTCTCACCGCCTACGTCGGCCTGTTCGATATAGCGAATATGCGGGCGGGCGATGTCGTGTTCGTCTCCGGTGCGGCCGGCGCCGTCGGGAGCATCGCCGGCCAGCTCGCGAAGATGCGCGGAGCATCGCGGGTCATCGGCAGCGCCGGCTCGGCGGCGAAGGTCAAGCACCTCATCGACGATCTCGGTTACGACGCGGCCTTCAATTACAAGGACGGTCCTGTGCGCCAGCAACTCGCAGTGGCCGCCCCGGACGGCATTGACGTCTACTTCGACAACGTCGGTGGCGAGCACCTTGTGGCCGCCCTGTCGGCGCTGCACACCTTCGGGCGTGTCGCGCTATGCGGCGCGATCGACGCGTACAACGCCACCGAAGCGCCGGTCGGACCGCCGAATCTGGGCCTGGCCATCACGAAGCGTCTGACGTTGCGGGGCTTCATCGTCACCGATCATCGCGACCGGACGCCTGCGTTCCTCGAGGAGGTCGGCGCTTGGATCCGCAGCGGCCACATCATGTGCACCGAAACGATGGTGGACGGTTTCGAGAACACGCCGGATGCTTTCATTGGCCTGCTGCGTGGCGACAACGTCGGCAAGATGGTCGTGCGCGTCTGACGGTGCTGAAGGTCTTGCGTACAGCTGGATCGGCGTCATGACCGCAACTGGAACGGCGGCCTACGACGCGTGGGCCACCTTGCCGCCGACGGTGGCTGCGGCGGTGGATCTGGCCCGGCGCACCGGGTTCGAGATGTCCTGCCGACCCGAGCAGGGCGAGCTGCTACGGATCCTTGCCCGCGGCCTCGACGCGGGCGTGATCGGTGAGACCGGCACGGGCTGCGGCGTCGGTCTCGCGTGGCTCGCGAGTGCCGCCCATCCGGGCGCTCGAATCGTCAGCATCGAGCGCGATCCGGAGCGTGCGGCCGCCGTCACGCGACTGTTTCATGACGATCCGCGGGTACGGGTGTGCCAGGGCGACTGGAGCGAGCTCATCGGCCACGGGCCGTTCGATCTGTTGGTGCTCGACGGGGGCGGTCAGGGCAAGCGCGGCGACCCACCGCTCGATCCCTTGGCGTGGATGCGTCCGGGCGGTCTGATCGTCATCGACGACTTCACGCCATCGATCGGGTGGCCGCCGATGTACGGCGACCAGGTCGACGCGGCGCGACTGTATTGGCTCGACCATCCGGCACTGCGGGCGGCGCAGATTCTGCTGGCGCCCGACGCCGCGACGGTCGTTGCGACCGTTGTCGGGCTCCCGTCGTCGCTCGACTGACTGATGCCCCCCGATTCCGCGAGCCGGCGTCAGATCCCACCACCGACGCCCCGATCGGGCCGACTGACGCCCGATCCGAATGACTGCCGCCCCGACCCGCTAACTGACGCCGAGCCAGATGCCGATGCCGGCGGCGAGCACGAGGATGACGAGCGCCGACAGGGCGATCAGCCGATTCCCGCGAAGTCGAAGTGGAAGTCGAAGGCGATTGGTCGACCGTGCCGCCGGCACCTGGCGGTGACTCGCTGGGCGGCTTCGCTGGGTCGGGATGAGTGGCCGGGTGTCGGCCGGCGGTTCGGTCGTTGGCGCGGGCGGTTCCTCCCAACGCGGTTCCGTCGCGGCAAGCCATGGCGTGTCGGCCGCGAACAACAACACGGCGGTGACGTCATCGCCGCTACCGTCACTCGACGCGCAGTCGCGTACCCATTCCGGCAGCGCTCGGGCTACCCAGCCGTCGCCGTGTCGTTGGATCAGGGTCGCGAGATCGGCCCCGAAGGCACCATCCCAGTCCCGACTGCGCTGCGCATTGCCGAATCCATCGGTCGCGAGAAGGACCGCGCCGATCGGTTGCGCGGTGGCCTTGACGACGCCGTACCGGATCGAATCGACCGCGTCGGGCTGACACAAGCTCGTCGTGCGAAGTCCGTCCAGGCGCGGATCGGACGGCACCGGGCGCCGTACCGTCCCGTCCGGCGCAACGACGAACAGATCGCCGTCGCCGAGTTGCAAGCAGGCCAGCCAGGCACCGGCCGCGATCGCTACGAGCAGTGTCGCGCCGTAGCCGTAGAGTAGTTCGACGAACGTCGCGTCGGCTTCGAGCCCGGCAGCGACCCGCTCGTCGTCGGTGACTGGGCGCTCCTCGATGTCGCGGCGTACGTGTTCGCGCCAGACGGAAACGACGGCCGGGGCGAGCCGCCCGAGGATCTCCTCGACGGTCGCCGCATCACTGGCGGCGGCGATCTCGGCAGTGGAGCCCGCCCCGAGGCGCGCCGCGACCGCGACGGCGATCTCCGCCCCTTCGGCGCTGCGGAAATGTCGTGCATGGCCGTGGCCATCGGCGACCGCCACGACGACGGACGGCTCGTCGCGCTCGAGTACGGTTGCTGGTGTAACGGCCCATGCGTCCTCATAACGCATCTGCCGCGCGACATGATGGGCACCGGTGGCATCGGCCGCGGCGACCCGCCATCGGACCGCCGTTGTCCGGATATCGGTCTGCGGTGCGGTCATCACGCGTTCCGGTTGTTCTGATGCCACCATGCGGCGAGATCGGCGAACGCCTGAGTGGGCGACGACTCGGCCACGATGATCGTGCGCTCGGCGTCGTCGGTCCACAC
>DASQPR010000516.1:0-2305 GCA_035643815.1 Micromonosporaceae bacterium
GATCCACGCCCCGGCTACGGTCGATCGCGCCCTGGATCGCGTTCCGCGCGCGCACGGTAAAGGTCGGCAGGCGGTCGGCGAGGGTGTCGCCGTTCGCACCGTCCAGCGCGGCCTGGCGGATCGCGGTGATTCGGCGAACCGCCTGCTCGAGGGCGCGTTGACAGATGGCCGACACGGGAACCCCGGCCTCCTTCACGGCTTCGGCGAGTTCGTCGGGCAGGTAAACGTTGATCTTTGGCATCGTTCGCTCTCCGCGGTGGATGGTGGCGACCCGCGCGCAAGCGGTCTCGCGCGGAGGCTCGTAGTCGTTCTTTTCTAACCCGTATGGGGTTAGCTGTCTATAACCCCATACCAGGACACCGGTTGCTTGCGCGGACGCCGTCGGGCGGCGGGAGTGGAGCCGTCACGACGTTCGCGGCGTTACAGTCGCAAAGGTGCTTCGGGGAAGCCGGCGAACTATCCTCGCTGCCGGCCGTTCGGCGACGCATGCTGGGAGTTGGCGTCGTTGACGATCTGACGCAGTGGGTTCGCACGGCTCAAGGCAGACGGGAGGTGGACGATGCATCTCGACCCCGATCGGCTTGTGCTACTGGCGCTGGGTGAGGAACCGGTAACGGCGGATGTCGCCGACCACCTCGCATCGTGCCCGCCATGCCAAGCCGAGTTGGAGTCGATGCGCGACGTTGTGGATCTTGGCCGCGACACCGACAGTGTCCGCGACCTGCCATCGCCCCCACCTCGGGTGTGGGACAGCATCATGCGCCAGATCCTGGCCGAGAGCCAGCTGCTGTCGGACAGTCAGGCCGCCGCGATCGCCGGCCCGGGTGGCCGCGGGTCGGGACGGGATGTGGCCCCAACGGCGCGCACCCCCGGCGACGACGTCGTCACGCGAACGCCTAACCCGGACCGGCCGAACGGTCATCCGCCGAATCGACCGACCGCCGCGCGGCACGCCGGCGATCCACACTCTCGCGGACCGAAGACCCCGACGTCCCCGGCTGGCCCGACGCGTGGCCCGACGAGCGGGCTAGGCCGGGACCGCGCCCGAGTCCTGCACGCCACGGCGATCGCCGTCGCCGCCGTCGTCATCGGCGTCGCTGGCACGCTCGGCATCGTGGTGCTCCGCGACGCTGACGGTACGAAGCTCGTCTCGCGCACCCAGCTCTCCGCGCTCCCGGCCGCACCGCCTGGCGCACACGGCTCGGCCGAGGTCGTCCACGTCGGGTCGGCCATCCAGCTGCGTCTGACGCTGAACGGTATGCCCAGCCCAGACGGCTACTACGAAGCGTGGCTGTTCGACCCGGCGAGCGGCACGATGTACCCGATGGGTCCCGTGGCCGCCTCCGGCGGCACGGTGACGGTGACCGGGGTCGACCTCAGCCGGTATCGGGGAGTGGACATCTCCGCTCAATCGATGGACGGCACCGGCGGCCACGGACAGACCATGCTGCGCGGCGCGCTCAAATAGTCCCGGCCGCGGCAGCGCGCCGGTGTGGGCCGCGGCTTAGTCCCGCGACCGGCGCCCGCCCGGTTTTATTGCGTCGCGGCGCAGCGGGCCGGGCGCCTAGTCTTTCGGCCATGCGCTCGACCCAGCCGAACAAGGGACCCGATTCCTCCGATATGGATGCCATCACGATCCGCCCGGAGCAGGCAAGCGATCGCGAGCACATCCGTGAGGTTCACGCGCTTGCCTTTGGCCCGGACGAACCGGTGCCCGATCTCGTGGACGCATTGCGCTCGGCACAGGCGCCCCTGGCGCCGCGGTCGTTTGTCGCCACGGACGGCGATCGCATCATCGGACACGTCATGCTGAGCGCGAGCCGGCTCGACGCCCCGCGCCGGATTGTCGACGTGTGGGTTCTCTCCCCGCTCGGCGTCCGGCCGGAGGTGCAGCGTCGGGGCGTCGGAACCCGTCTTGTGGCACACGCGCTCGAGTCGGCCGCCGGTACTGGTGTTCCGCTCGTCTTCCTGGAGGGTTCGCCCGCCTATTACGGATCGCGCGGCTTCGATCGGGCCAGCGCGCTCGGATTCCGCTCGCCGTCGCTGCGCATCCCGGACGTCGCGTTCCAGGTGGCACGCCTGCCGTCGTACGAGCCGTGGATGACCGGCACCCTGGTCTACTCGGACACGTTCTGGGCCTTCGACTGCGTGGGCTTGCGCGATCCCGACGCCTGATGCGCGCGAGTTCGGTGCATCAGGGGCCGCGTCTCAAGCCGCCGACGACGCAGGTGCATGCCTCGTACGTCACCGCGATCACTGAGTTCCAAGCCGAGGGCCGACATGCCGACCTTGACCCGCACGGACT